>CALVON010000024.1 GCA_944350315.1 uncultured Bacilli bacterium
TTTTACTTGATGAGAGTTTAAGTCAAATAAGTGGAGAAGAATTATTAAAAAAGTTTAAAAGTTTTCGTAATTTTAATATACCAGTAATATTACTTAGTAAAGATAATAAGTATGAGTATAATGAAGAGTATATAAAAATGGGATTTAATGACATATTGATAAAACCATTAAAAAAAGATGAATTAATTAAAATTATTAATAATTATATTAAAAGAGATGAATTATAAGTTAAAGGTGGACAAATAGGATATTTTGTTATATAATACTTTTGTATTTGAAAAAACGATGATTAGGACATGATTATAATCTGATATTTATAGAGAGTTAGTGTTTGGTGAAAACTAATAATTGATTTTTATAGTTACTACCTATGAGTTACTACCGAAAGGATAGTCGGAGTAAAATCCGTTATATTAATTAAGTCCAAAAAAGGATGGTACCGTGTCGTTGACACTCCTTATATTATGGAGTGTTTTTTTATTTAGAGAGGAGAATTTAAATGATAAATATTAAAGAAGATGAGAAGTTAAATATTATCAATCATAGCTGTGCACACTTGTTGGCACAGGCAGTAAAACATTTATATCCAAAGGCTTTGTTTTGGGTAGGTCCTGTAATAGATAGTGGCTTTTATTACGATATTGATTTAGGCGATGAAGTAATTAAAGAAGAAGATTTGGAAAAAATTGAAAAAGAAATGAAAAAAATTTCTAAGGATGGAAAAAGAATAATACGTCATGAAATTTCAAAGGATGAAGCTCTTGAAATGTTTAAGAATGATCCATATAAAATAGATTTAATTATGCGTATGGATGATGAAAATGGAGTAATTAGTTGTTATAGCCAAGGTGATTTTACTGATTTATGTCGTGGCCCACATGTTGAAACTGTAAAGGAACTTAAATATTTTAAATTACTTAAAGTTAGTGGTGCCTATTGGAAGGGTGATGCAAACAATAAAATGCTCCAAAGAATTTATGGGGTTTGTTTTGACACTAAAGAAAAACTAGATGAATATTTAAGTTTATTAGAAGAAGCTAAAAAGAGAGATCATAAAAAATTAGGTAAAGAATTAGATTTATTTATGATTAGTGAATACGGACCGGGGTTTCCTTTCTTTTTACCAAAAGGGATGATTATTCGTAATGAACTTGAAAATTTTTGGTATAAAGAACATACAAAAGAGGGATATGAATTTATTAAAACTCCAATAATGCTTAATAAAGATTTATGGGAGATATCAGGGCATTGGTTTAATTATCGTGAAAATATGTATACTTCAGAGATTGATGATAAAACATTTGCTATAAAACCAATGAATTGTCCAGGGGGAATGCTAGTTTATAAAAATAGTCTTCATTCTTATAAAGATTTACCTCTTAGAATTGGGGAACTTGGTCAAGTTCATAGACATGAGGCAAGTGGTGCATTAAATGGATTATTTAGGGTTAGAACATTTACACAAGATGATGCGCATATTTTTATGAGGGAAGATCAAATAGAAGAGGAAATAATTAGATTAATTAATTTCATCGATAGAATGTATTCGGTATTTGGGCTTACTTACGATATTGAATTATCAACAAGGCCTTTGGAAAAATATATTGGTTCAATTGAAATATGGGATAAATCAGAAAAAATACTAGAAAAAGCTTGCTATGAAGCAGGACATGATTGCAAAATTAATCCTGGTGACGGTGCATTTTATGGCCCTAAGTTAGATTTTCATATAAAAGATTCTTTGGGTAGAGTTTGGCAATGTGGTACTATTCAGCTTGATATGAATTTACCAGAGAGATTTGATTTAACATATGTTGATTCTGATGGCAGTAAGAAAAGACCAATAATGCTCCACAGGGTTATTTATGGCTCAATTGAAAGATTTATTGGTATATTAATAGAACATTATGCTGGTGCATTCCCTACTTGGCTTAGTCCCGTTCAGGTAAACATTATACCTGTTAATAATGATTTACACCTTGAATATGCAAAAGATATTTATGATAAATTAAATAATTTCGATATAAGATGTGAATTAAATTCTAAGGATGAAAAGATAAGCTATAAAATCAGGGAAAGTCAAGTAAAAAAAATACCATATACTTTAGTACTTGGTGATAAGGAACAAGAAGAAAATAAAGTAACATATCGTAAATTTGGTAGTACAGATTCTACTACAGTTTCTTGTGATGAATTTTTAAAATTGATTCAAAAGGAAATAGAAAGTAAGGGTATTTAGCAGAAAGATTTCTTTCTGCTTTTCTTTGACAATAAATACCAGTTACCAGTTGTGTAAAATTTGTGTCAAATTAATAGTATTGTAAAAATATTGTGCTATAATTAATTTAAATGATACTGAATGGTAGCACCATAATTTTTTGTATCATTGGGAGGTGTTATTTCAGGGGACACAAAAAAATACAATTAAATTACATGAAAGAAAGGAAAATTATGAAAAAAATAAAAAATGGTCTTAGTTTTTTTACAAAAGTGTTTTTGGTTTTAGGATTGTTATTTAGTAATTTATCTGGGTTATCAACTGTATTTGCTTATGCGTTAGAAGATAATTTTAATGTTTTGGTTGATAATAAAGATATTACTATTAATTATTTACGTGAAATTGAAGATACTGATGAAGTAAAAGTTACGGTAAGTGAAAATTATACTTATCTTGATGGAAGTAGTGAAATACCAATTAATTCAGAATATTACACTACAGGATTATTGCTAAAAGAGTCAACAGGAGTAACATATAGTTCTTCAATGTTGAATAGTGTTTTATTTGATGGTTTATATGAATTAACTGTTTCTTTATTTAATGAAACAAAAAATGAAGAATTAGGAACTGTTTTATATTCAAAAAATTTTGAAAATGATAAGGGGATAACATATAAAGTATATCTTGATTATGGTACAGAAAGTCAAAGTGAAATTTTGCCTACAGATGATGTATATGAAATAGATCCATACGAAAAAGTTACAGTTGTTTCTAATATTTTAGCTGGTGGTTTGAATCCGACAGATGTGTTTGTTTATGATGATGTGGAATATTTTGCTTCTGATTTATTAAATTTGAATTTTATAGAAGAAAAAGATTTTGATGGTTTATTCTTTGGGGAATATACTGATGAGTTAAAAGTAGTTGTTTATGATGAAGAAGGAAATGAAGTAATTTTTAATGATGAAATAAATTATTTGTATGGTAGTTATTCTTTAAATAATGAAATCATGAATACTGTTGTTAATTATTTGGATATTAATGATAAATATTATTTTGATGAAAGTATTAATTCTAAAGATGGTATTTTATATGTATATCCTGATAAATTAACTGGTTATTCAGTAATTGATTTGTTTAAAATTATGGAAGTTGCAACAGCAGATAGTGATATAAATTATATTATTAGTAATAATAGTTATGATGATTTATTAAAAGAATACGAAAAATATGTTGAAAATTCAAATGCTGAAGATGTATTATTGCCTTTTGATGAATATTTTGCAAATGTTATTATTGATGATACAACAAAAATAACTGTTAATAATTCTGGATTATCACTAACATATAGATGCGTTCTTGTTGGAGATATGAATGGTGATGGAATTGTTACACAGGATGATTTACAAGTATTAATTAATCAAATTGTCGAATTAGAAGATTCTAATATTGAAAATGGTGATTTAAGTGCTGATGAAAAGTTAAGCGTTGAAGATGCAATGCTATTAAATCAATATATTAATGATTTAGAACAGTATATTGATGTTAAAAATGGTGATATGGAAGCTTCATTAATAGTTAATTCTTCTGATATTGTTACGGGTGATTTATTTGATGTTGATTATGTAGTATCAATAAACGAGTATTTTGTTAGTGGAGTTTCTGGTATATTTAATTATGACGATAGTATGCTTGAACTTGTAAATATAAAGGTTAATAATGATTGGATTGGAAATAGCAATAACGGTAGATTTTTGTATATGGGTAATACTGCTTTAACTTCCGATACTGTTCTTAATGGTAATGACATTGAGGTAATTTCTAAAGATTATATTGTTTTAACTGCTACATTTAGAGCATTAAATAGTGGTGAAACTGTTATTTCAGTAAATGATTCAGAATTTTTTGATAGTAATGTTTACTATAACCTTGAAACGGCAGATATTGATGTGCCAGTAATTATAAATGCATCTGATGATAATACTTTATCTTCATTAACTGTTGCAGGTCAAAAAATAGAATTAAAAGATGGTATATTAGATTACGAGATTACTGTTAGTAGTGATGTTACATCTATAAATGTAGAGGCAATAACTAACAACATTGGAGCAATTATTTTCTCAACTACTGTCCCTGAAGAGTTAAAAGTTGGTGAAAATGAAATCACAATTGTAGTTATGGCCGAGAATGGTGATGAATTAATTTATAAAGTTAAAGTAATTAGAGAAGAAGAAAAATCAGAAAACCCTACTAATATGAATTATGTTCAAAATCAAGTTGTAAATGATGATAATACAGAAGTAACAGACGATTCTAAGGATGAAATAGTTGTTAACGAAGACGAAGATAAAGATGATGAAATTGTTTCAGATGAAGAGGATAGTGAATTGTCAAGAATTATTATTATTATTTTGATATTGTTGGTAATTGCCGGTCTTATATACTTAATATTTAAAGATGAAGATGATGATGAGACTAAAAAAGCTAATAAAGAATTGAATAAAGTAAAAAATAATAAGGATTTTTCTAATACTAAAGCTGTAAATTCAGATAATAAAAAGTTAAAAAATAAGAAAAAAGAAGATTAATTTCTTTCTTTTTTTTTTTTTATAATGGTATAATATATTTGATAATAGAGGAATAGGTGTATAACTATGAATAAAAAGGGTCAGGCTTTGGTAGAATTTGTATTAATATTACCAGTATTTTTACTTATTTTACTTACTATTTATGATTTTGGAATGATCTTTAATGCTAAAAATGAAATAGAGGCAAAATCTACTGATATAGTTATGGCATTTAATAATGGAAGTAATGTTGAAGAGATTAATAAGTTATATAAAGATTTTTTTATCGATGTATCTAGTGATGATAATTATTATAAAATTGTTATTAGAACATCAGTAAATATAGTTACACCATTTTTAAATAGAATTTTTGGGGATCCTTATGAAATTGTAATAGAGAGGTATATACCTTATGATTAAGTTAAATTGTAAAGGGCAGTCTTTAGTTTTATTTGTTTTGATATTACCAATTATATTAATGATAATGATTATGGTTATTGATATTGGGAAAATGGTAAATTTACGAAATCAATTAGACAGTATTAATTATTTGGCAATTGATTATGCTCTCGATAATATTGATAATGAAAATTTATCTTTAGTGATTGAAGAGTTAATAAAAAAAAATGATTTAGATATAAATATTGCTAAAATAAGCATTAGTAATAAAATTGAAGTTGAATTAGAAAAAGATGTTGATTTAATTTTATTTGGAAATAAAATAATAGATGTAAAATCTTCTTATATTGGATATAGTGATAATAATAAAAAAATTATTGAAAGGAATAATTAGGTGGGGTCTTATGAATCACAATGGAAAAATTATTACAATTTCTTCTGTTAAAGGTGGAGTGGGAAAGACAACGTTGGTTTTAAATTTAGCAGGAATTTATTATTTGATGAAAAAAAGTGTTTTAATTATTGATTTGGATTTGTATGCTGGTGGTGTTGCAACTTGTTTAAATGTTGATTGTAAAAGAGATATTTATGGGCTAATTGATGATCTTAGTAATAATAGGTCAATAGAATTAAAAGATTATATTTGCTCTTACAATAATGGTATTGATGTATTGGCAAATCCACGAGATCCACGTGATGTATCTAAAATAGAAAGTAAATATATTAGTAAAATTTTTGATATAGTTAGACAAGAATATGATGTTATTTTGGTAGATACTTCACATTTATTAGATGAGGTTTGTTTAACAGCTTTGGATAATTCATATAATAGTGTTTTTGTTATCACTAATGATTTAGTCGATTTAAAAAATATGAAAAGTTTGATAAGTATTTTTAATGAAATGAAGAAAGAAAATTATAAAATTGTTTTAAATAATTCTAGAGATACTGGTAGAGATTATATTAGTTTGTTTGATATAAGGAATATGATTAAAAGAAATGTTGATTATACAATATCTAAGAGTTTTTATATTAAAAATATTGATAGGTATGTGTTAAATGGAGAAATACTAACTTTAAATAAGAATATTGTTAGGTTTAATTCTAGTGATATAAAAAATATGAATCTTTTAGCTCTTTCTTTAATTAAAGATGAAAAGGAGGAGAATTCTGATGAGGACTAATAATAATTCGTTACTTAATGAATTTAATGTTAAAAAAAGGGAAAAAAAAGTTGATGATGTAAATGATTATGAAGTTATTCCCGATAAAGAAAAATTAGATGCTCTTAGAGCAAATATTATTCAAAATTTAATTAATAATAAAATTCCTGATAATGTTTCTTTAGAACAATATATTAATGATGAAATTGATGTAGTATTAGAAGATTATGATTTAGGTGCTTTAGAGAGAAATCATATATGTAATTTAATACAAAATGAGATTAATGGATATGGACCTTTGACAGATTTACTTAATAATGATTCTGTTACGGAAATAATGGTAAATGGTGCTAATGATATATATGTAGAAGTTGATGGCAAATTAATAAAAGATGAATCTGTATCATTTATTAATGATCAACACATTATTAGAACTGTACAAAGAATAGTACAGCCTCTTGGAAGAACGATTGATGCAGTAAATCCTATGGTTGATGCAAGGCTTAGAGATGGTTCTAGACTTAATGCTATTATTCCACCATTATCTTTAACTGGACCAGTTGTTACTATTAGAAAATTTTCTAAGAAGATGAATGATATAGATGATTTAATTAGAATGGGAACATTAACTGCTCATATGGCATTATTTTTACAAGCTTGTGTAAAGGCTAAGTTAAATATTATTATATCTGGAGGTACTGGTACAGGAAAAACAACATTGCTTAATATTTTAAGTAGCTTTATTGACGAAGAAGAAAGAATAATAACTATTGAAGATGCTGCTGAATTAAGATTACATCAATCTCACGTTATTTCTTTAGAAACTAGAATGGTTAACTATGAAGGAGAAGGTGAAATAACAATTAGAGATTTAGTTAGAAATTCACTTCGTATGCGACCTGATAGAATTATAGTAGGTGAAGTTCGTGGTAAAGAGGCGTTTGATATGCTTCAGGCAATGAATACTGGACATGAAGGGTCAATTACAACTTTACATGCTAATTCTCCAGAGGATGCAATTAATAGGCTAGAAACAATGATGTTAATGAATGATATGGAATTGCCTGTTTATGCAATTAGAAATTATATAGATAAAGCAATAGATATAGTTATTCAGATTGAAAGATTAAGTGATGGTAAAAGAAAAATTACATCAATTTCGGAAGTAATTGGATTAAAAGATGAAAAATTGTGTTTAAAGGATATCTTTTCATTTAGAGAAAATGGTGTTTCTGATCATGGAAATGTTAGAGGAGAATTTGTTGTTTATAAATATATTCCTAAAGTATATGATAGGATAAAGCGAAAGGGAATTATTCTTGATAACATTTTTGGTGAGTAAAATATATATTGCTATAAATAATAAAATTAATAATCTATATAATTAATGAGGTGATAATATGGAAAAAAGTTTAATAATTATATTAATCCAAATTTTAATAGTTTTTTTACTTTTGATAATTCTCACTTTATTTATTAGATTAAATAATGCAATAAAATTAGAAAAAAGAATTTCTAAGTATAGTATAAAAAGTGATCCTCTTGGAAGGGGCATATCTATTTTTGATTTGGTATATAAAAAATATTTTCGGTTTGTAAGAAAACAGCGAAAAAAAATAAAAAAATTATTTCCAACTTTAGTAAAAAGGTATGATAAATATGTGTTATATGAAGATGTCAAAGCTGCTGATTATATTACTCATAAATTAGTAATTTCTTTTATATTAATTATTTTAACAATAATAGCAATGGCAATTAGGGGAAGATTAATTACTTTTATACAATTATTTGTTAGTTTTACAGTAGGTTTTTATTTGCTAGATGTGTGGTTAATAATTGAGAAAAAAATAAATAGAAAAAAAGTGGAAGAAGATATGTTAAAGGCAATCATTGTAATGAATAATGCCTTTAAATCTGGAAAGTCGACAATTCAAGCAGTTGAAATTGCTAGTAATAAATTGCCTGGGGTTATAGGCTTAGAATTTAAAAAAATATTTGAAGAAATGAAGTATGGAATGTCTGTTGAAACTGTTTTTAGTAGGTTTGCTAAAAGAATTAATTTAGAAGAAGCGGAATATCTATCTTCTTCTTTAGCAATACTAAATCGTACTGGAGGAAATATTATTGCTGTTTTTAATTCAATAGAAAAAACATTATTTGATAAGAAAAAATTAAAGGAAGAACTCAAAAATTCAACAACTGTGTCTAAGTTAGTCGTTAAAATTTTAATGTTTGTTCCAGTTATATTTATTTTAATTATTTATTTATTTGATCCTAGTTATTTTAAACCTTTTTTTAGTAGTGCATTAGGATATATTCTTTTGGCTATAATTTTGATAATGTTTGTTTTATATGCATATTTATTAAATAGAATTGTGAAGGTGAATTATTAATGACAAAAGAAGAGTTTATTAAAAGTATATATAGCAAAAATTACATTAATAAATTTGTTTGTAAGATAAAGTTATTAGGAGTAAATAATAAAATAAATCCATATAATCTTATTTTACTAAGATTATTGAGTACTATTTTCATATTTATTTTGATATTATATTTTGTTAAATTTGGATATATCTTAGCTCCTATAATGAGTATCATATATTATTTTTTATTTAATTATTTCCTAGTTAATAATAAAATAAAAAAGAGGGCTATTATACTTGAGAATGAAGCGATGCATTTTTTTGAGGTTTTAACCTTATCACTTGAGACTGGTAGGAATTTGGTCGAAGCAGTTGATGTAACAGTTTCTAATGTTTCGGGTATATTATCTGATGAATTTAAAGAAGCAATTAGAGAGGTCTCTTTTGGAAAAAGTTTAAATGAGGCTTTAAATGATATGAATGAAAGAATTCCCTCAGAAAATGTTAGTAATATAATTCTTTCTTTGACTCAGGCAAATTTATATGGGAATAGTATTATAGAAAATTTATATGATCAAATTGATTATTTGAGAGAAAAAAGAAAATTAGAAGTAAAAGGAAGAATAAGTAAAGTCCCTGTATTGATTAGTGTTATATCAGTATTTTTCTTTATTCCTTTACTTTTAATGATTATATTAGGACCAATATTGTTGAATTATATTAAATAATATAGCTTAGTCTTTTAAAAATAAGTAATTTGTGATAAGATATTTAATGAGAGGTGGAATTTATGTCAGGTCATAGTAAATGGTCAACAATAAAGAGAAAAAAAGGTGCAATCGATGCAGCAAGGAGTAAGGTGTTTCAAAAGTTAGCAAAAGAATTGTATGTGGCTGCAAAATCTGGCGATCTTGATCCTGCAAATAATGCGAGTTTAAGAATGGTTGTAGAAAAAGCAAAGGCGGAAAACATGCCTAAAGCTAACATAGAATCGGCAATTGCAAAAGCAGCAAGCAAGGGATCTAGCGAAAACTATGAATTTATTAGATATGAGGGATATGGACCATCGGGAATAGCTATTATGATAGATTGTTTAACTGATAATAAAAATAGAACGGCAGGTTTTGTTAGAAGTACACTTTCTAAAAGAGGTGGAAATTTAGGCACAGATGGATCTGTTAGTTATATGTTTAAAAGAAAAGGATTAATAGTTTTAGAAAATATTTATGATGAAGATAAAATAATGGAAGATGTTTTAGAAATGAATGTATTAGATATTTTAATTGATGATGATATTACAATATATACTGATGCTGATAAATTTCTAGAAGTAAAAGATAAGTTAGATAGTTTAGGATATAATAAGTTTTTAATTAGTGAAGTAACTTTCATTCCAGATAATTATTTATCTTTATCAGAAGAAGCGTCAGAAAAAATCTTATCGCTTATTGAAGCTTTAGAAGATATTGATGATGTTCAAGCTGTATATCATAATTTAGAAATATAGAGGTATAATTAATGAAAGATTTAGAAGAATTTAGAAAAGAAAGAGATTTAATTATTTCTGAAATAGGAGAATTTGATGAAGAAGATTTTGTAAGATCAGGAATTTCTTTAGAAGAGTATACAAATCCTAATGAAGAGACAATTAAGAAATTAATTGAATATGTATCAAGAGAATATGATCAGACTTCAATATATAGTGAATAAGATAGAAACTAGTTTTTTCGATAAACTAGTTTTTTTATGTTGTATTTTACATATTATTTAATATGAGATTTAGAAGTCATAGAAAAAATAAAGTAAAAAAATATTTTTCTAGGGGATTAATAATTATTATAGTATCTTTGATATGTTCTTTTGTGTTTATTAATTATTTTTCTAAAAAGGTCGACAAAATATTATTTCCAATGGCCGAGACCAAACTTAGAAAGATTGTGTCTACTTTAATTAATGAGTCAACTGAAAATATAGAGTTTGATAAAAAATTATTTTCTTTAGTTAAAGATGACAGTAATGAAATAAAAATGATAAATTATGATTCATATGAGGTTACTAAATTAATTAATGAGGTAACTAGTAATATTGAAGGAAGATTAGATAAAATATATGAGGATAATAGTAATAAAAGTGAGTTTGAAAATTATATTGTTCAAGAAATTCCTTTTGGAAGTATTATGAATAGTAGCCTTTTAAACGGTTTGGGGCCTAAAATTAAGATTAAGTCTAAAATGGTAGGAAGTATAATTAGTAATATAGAAACAGAGGTTAAGCCTTATGGAATAAATAACGCTTATATTGAGACAAGAATTTATTTGGAGGTTCGAGCGAAAATATTTTTGCCTTTTGTAACAGAGGAAATAAAAATTTCTAATGTGATTCCAATATCAATGAATATAGTTCAAGGAAATGTTCCAGAAGGCTATATAACGAGTTATAAATAAAAGATGTTACCCAAGAGCAACATCTAATACCATCATTATTGAGAATCCAATAATGGTGGAAATAGCCATAAATTCTTTTTTACTATTGCTTTGACTTTCAGGAATTAGTTCTGAAACTACAACATAAATCATTGCACCAGCAGCAAAAGATAGGAAAAATGGTAATAAAACTTGTACTTTGAGCACTAAAAATGCACCTATGACTCCAAAAATTGGTTCTACAATAGCAGATAATTGTCCATAAAAGAAGGCTTTTTTTCTACTGTATCCTTCTCTTAATAGTGGAATTGATACTGCTGATCCTTCTGGAAAATTTTGTAATCCAATGCCAAGTGCTAACATTAATGCAGAAATTGTAGTAGCGCCTTCTAGACCATAAAATATTGAGCCAAATGCAATTCCTACGGCGAGACCTTCTGGAATGTTATGAATAGTAATTGATGATACTAGCATAAGAATTCGTTTGTTCTTTTTACTTAATAATTTATTAAATATTTTGTCTGCTAAAAATAATAGCATTCCTCCTGCTAAAAAGCCAATTAGTATGGTTAACCATGGATTTAAATTTAATGAAATAGAGTTGTCGATAGCAGGCGATAGTAATGAAAAATATGAAGCTGCTATCATGACTCCAGCAGCAAATCCTAGCATTGCGTCCATAATATTTTTACTTATTTTTTTAAAAAAGAAAACTATACTAGCGCCTAACGCAGTTATTCCATATGTTAATAATGTAGCAAGTAATGCTTGATAAATATAGTTTAGTTCCATAAACCAATTAATCATAAAAACACCTCATTAATATTGTATGAATATTTTCAATTTGTGTTATGGTAAAAAAAGTTTATATTAAGTTAATTTAATGCTAAATAATAAAAAAGACATTATTTTTTGATATTTCTTTTTATGTCAACAAATAGTTATAATGTTTGACTACCACTATTTTATATGATAAACTTAAAATGAAGGTGATTGTAAGATGAAATTAAAAGTTGGTGTAATATTTGGTGGAAAAAGCCTTGAACATGAACTATCAATTATTACGGCATTACAGGCTATGGATAACATTGATACAGATAAGTATGATGTTGTTCCTATATATATAACTAAGGATTTGACATGGTATTCTTCAGGATGTTTAAGATATATTGATAGTTTTAATAATTATAATTTAATAGAGAAATATGCTACAAGAGTAAATTTAATTAATAAAAAAGGTAGATATATTCTTCAAACAGCTGGACTAATTAAAAGGGAATTGACTGAATTACATCTAATTATCCCAATGGTTCATGGACGTGGTACAGAGGATGGAACTATACAAGGATATTTGCAAATGGTTGGAATCCCATATGTGTCAAATAATATCTATTCATCAGTTATATGTCAAGATAAAGTTTTTACTAAACAGTTGTTAGAATATAATGAGTTGCCTGTGATTAAATATGTTTGGTGTTTTGATAATGAATATAATAAAAACAAGGAAGAATTGTTTAAGAAAATTGATAAATTAAATTATCCATTAATTATAAAACCAGCAACTTTAGGATCTAGTATAGGTATTAAAACTGTTAGAAGGAAAGAAGAATTAGATACGGCAATTAATGAAGTATTGAAATATGATCGCAAAATTATAATTGAAGAATTATTAGATGATGTTTTAGAATATAATATATCAATTTTAAAAACGAATGATAAGTTATATATATCTTCTATTGAAGAGATAGAAACTAAACTTGAGTATCGTGATTATGTTGATAAATGCAATTTAGAAAACTATACAAATGGGAATATTGTAAGAAGTGTTCCAGCTAAAATTTCAGAAAAAATGGCTGAAGAAATTATTGATTTAGCTAAGAAAACAATTAATTTTTTAAATAATACTGGATTGTCAAGAATTGATTTTTTATATGATAGTAAAAAAAAGAAATTATATATTGATGAAATTAATAGTATACCTTCATGTTTTTCTCATCATTTATGGGAAGATGCTAATATTTCATATAAAGAATTATTTAATATAATGATAAATGATACGATAAAGAATATTAATCGTGATAGTGAAATGATAACGACAATGGATATGAGTGTTTTAAAAAATTTAAAAAATAGTGATATTAAGGAATTTAGATAGTATGTATGGATATATAAATGGTATTATTAAAGATATTGATTGTAATTATGTAATTATTGATAATAATGGTATTGGATATTTAATTTATGTTCCTAATCCATATTATTATAAATTAGAAGAGAGGTATACAATATATACTTATAATCATGTAAAAGAAGATGAATATTCTTTATATGGATTTAAAAATAAGGAAGAATTGAATCTTTTTTTAAAACTTATTTCTGTTAAGGGACTAGGGCCTAGAATGGCACTACCAATGTTAGCCACAGGATCAATAAATGGTATTAAAGATGCTATTGATAGAGAAAATATTCTTTATTTAAAAAAATTTCCTAAAATTGGAGATAAAGTTGCAAGGCAAATAATTTTAGATTTAAAAGGAAAATTAAATGGAAATCAAATTAGTTTATTGGTAAGTGAGGATAATGAATTAATTGATGCCTTGTTAGCTCTTGGATATAAACAAGCTGATATTAAGAAAGTCATCGTTAACGTTGATAGAAATCTTTCTCTTGAAGAACAAATAAAAGAGTCATTAAAATTATTATTAAAATAAAAATATTTTAAACGAAAATGGGTGACATAATGAACGAGAAAAGAATTTTAACAAATGAAATATTGCTTGAGGATAATATTGATAATATCCGTCCTCAAACTCTTGATGAATATATTGGACAAAGTGAAGTAAAGGAAAACATTAAAGTATTTATCAAATCTGCTTTAATTAGGGGAGAAAGCCTTGACCATGTTCTTTTGTATGGTCCACCAGGATTAGGAAAAACAACTTTAGCATATATAATTGCAAATGAACTCGGAAGTAATATTAAGACTGCTTCTGGACCATCTATTGAAAAAAGTGGGGATTTAGCAGCAATTCTTTCAACGCTAGAGCCTAATGATGTTTTATTTATTGATGAAATTCATCGTATTCCAAGATATATTGAAGAAATTTTATATCCTGCAATGGAAGATTTTTATTTAGATATAGTTATTGGGGGAGAGGGAACTAGTAGAAATATAAAAATAAATTTACCACGATTCACTTTAATAGGCGCTACAACTAGAGCAGGAGATTTATCTAGCCCTTTGAGGGATCGTTTTGGGATTATTTCTAAATTAAATTATTACTCTGAGGATGAACTTTATTTAATTATCAAAAGGACTTCACGAGTATTAAATACTAGTATTACAGATGATGCAGCAAGAGAATTAGCAAAAAGAAGTCGTGGTACTCCTAGAATAGCTAATCGTTTATTTAAAAGAGTTAGAGATTTTGCCTTAGTAAATGGTGATGGTGTAATTAATACTGAAATTTTAAATGATGCCTTAAGTAGATTAAAAGTTGATAAACAGGGATTGGATGAGACAGATTATAATCTTTTATTATCTATTATTGAAAAATTTAATGGTGGTCCAGTTGGAATTGAAGCTATTGCTTCATCTATTGGAGAAGAGGTGTCAACCATTGAAGATGTGTATGAACCATACTTGCTTCAAAATGGGTATTTAAAGAGAACTTCACGAGGCAGAATGGTAACAGATAAAACATATGAATATTTGGGAATAAAAAAATAGATAAAGAGAAAGGAAAGGTATATGAAATTAAATATAAAAAGAATTATTCTTACATTATTATTTTCGCTTATATTATATTACTTTATATTGCCACCAATTAATTTAAAAAGTATAGAATTTTATTATTTTATTATATTAATTAGTATTATATATTTGTTAACTGGTGTTCTTGAAATAAATTCAATTATTAAAAATCATCATCTTATTAATTTTAAAATGAATACAAGAAAATTAAATTATTTCGTTTATGCATATGTAGGAATAGCAGGTATAATTTTTATTGTTAATTTGATAGTCTCGCCTATGTTTAACTCTCATAGTTGGGCTAATCGTATTGTCATAGATAAAGATAAAGAATTTGTGGAGAACATTTCAGAAGTAGATTTAAATAAGTTGCCTTTATTAGATAAAGCGTCAAGCCAAAAATTGGGCGATCGTGTTATGGGTGAATTACCCGAATTAGTTAGTCAATTTTATGTTTCTAATTTGTATACTCAAATAAATTATAATGAAAAAATTGTAAGAGTAACTCCTCTTGAATACAATGGTTTTATTAAATATTTAAATAATTATAAAGAAGGCGTTAAAGGATACATTATAGTTGATTCTGTTTCTGGTGAAAGTGAATTAGTGAAATTAGAAGATGGAATGAAATATATGCCTAGTGCTTACTTTTTTAAAAATCTATCTAGATATTTAAGAATAAAATATCCAACAGAAATATTTGGAAATAAAAGTTTTGAGATAGATAATGATGGAAATCCTTATTGGGTAGTACAAACTATTAAGTATAGTGGAATAGGAATAAAAAAAGAGGTCTCTGGAATTGTTTTAGTGGATGCTGTTTCTGGAAAAACAACTAAATATGATGTTGAAAAAATACCATCATGGATTGATCAGGTATATGATGCAGAATTAATTATTGAGCAAGTAGATGATTGGGGTAAATATCAAAAAGGCTTTTTAAATTCGTTGTTTACTCAAAATGGTGTTGTCATGACTACTAAAGGCTATAATTATACTGTGATGAATGACGATGTGTATCTTTATACAGGAATTACATCTGTTGCTAGTGATGAGTCAAATATAGGATTTATAATGACTAATCTTAGAACAAAAGAAACCAACTTTTATCGAGTTCCAGGAGCTGAAGAATATAGTGCTATGGCATCTGCAGAAGGACAAGTACAACAAATGGATTATAAATCATCATTTCCATTGCTAATAAATATAAATGGTAAAGCAACTTATTTAATGAGCTTAAAAGATTCTGCTGGACTTGTTAAAATGTATGCTTTTGTTGATGTGAAAGATTATCAAAAAGTTGTTGTAACAGAATCTTCTTTGGGTATTCAAAAAGCCTATGATAATTATATAAATAATGTTAATTTTAGTGTTGATAGTGGTAATATAATAGAAAAAGATATTGTTATTTCTAGTATAAAAGATGTTATTATTGATGGTAATACATATTATTATTTAATAGATAGTGAAGGTCAAAAATATAAAGTATCAATAAAGGTAGACCAAGATATTTTGCCATTTTTAAGAGAGGGTTCAAAAATAACAATTGGTTACATTCAAGAAAAAGATATTATTGAAATAAAAACTATTAAATAAAAATGTCATATTGTTAAAAAAGTAAATACAGTAATAAGATGTATTTACTTTTTTATATCTAAAAATAGGTTAATTAAAAGCTATTTTATTAAAATTTTCGGTATAGTCCAATAGCTTTTCCTAAAATAGTTACATTTTTTAAAATAATAGGTTCCATATAATCATTTTCTGGTTGCAATCTAAAATATCCGTTTTCTTTATAAAAAGTTTTTAAGGTAACCTCATTATCATCATTCATTGCAACTACAACATCACCATTTTTGGCATCTTTGCATCTTTCAACAATTACGATATCATTTGAAAAAATACCTTTATTTATCATGCTTTCACCATCTACTTTTAAGGTAAAAACTTCTTTTTGCTTTGGAATTAAATAAGAAGGCAGCGTGAAAAATTCATTTGGTACTTCAATTGCTTCGATAGGAGAACCTGCAGTAATTTTTCCAAGTAACGGAACATTGACAACGTCTTCTCCTTTTGTTTCATATTCATTAGGAACTAACAGTTCTAGTGCTTTATTTCCCTCTTTGCTTCTTTTTATATAACCTTTATCAACTAAATGATTTATATGAACGTGGACGGTTGCTGGCGAAGATAAATTAATAGCGCTACATATTTGTCTAATAGATGGTGGGTATTTATTATCAGCATGGAACTGTTTAATAAAATCTAAAACTTCTTTTTGTTTTGTTGTTAATCCATCAGTTTTTTGTCTCATAAAAGCTCCTTTCATATAAATATTAACATATAACTTTAAAAAAGTCAAACATTTGTTTATATATTAAGAAAAGACATTTTACATATTAATGTAAAAAACGAACAAATGTTTATTTATTTTTTGAAAATATATTGACGCAAACAGCTGTATGCATTAAAATAAAATTACAGAAAGGGTGATAAAAATGAATTTTTTCAAAAATAATAAAGGAGCAATAATTTTTTATGTAATTATATTAATTTCTTCTTTGGTTATTATTAATGATGTTAAGAGGGATAATCTTAGGGAAGAAAAAAAATATATTATGGTTAATTTATCTAATTAAAAATACATATCAAAATTTAATTCCTTGATATGTATTTCTTTTGACCATTTCTTTATCTATATCATTTAAAAGTTGACATTTATCACATAACCATTTAGGTTCTATTAATGTCTTTTTATCAGGATCAGAAGTTATTCTGTTAATGATTATTTTGGGATTTAATAATTCTAGTTGTTTAATAACAATGTCAATGTATTCATCTTTTGTGAGAACATGGAATTTTGTTTTTTCATATAGTCTTGCCATTTCTGTATCTTTTATTATATGTAGCATATGAATTTTAATTCCTTGAATGTCTAAATCATTTAAATGTTTAACAGTTGATAACATCATTTCGGTTGTTTCATTAGGAAGACCATTAATAATGTGAACAACAACATTTATATGTTTTTTTCTAAGTTTATAGACCATTTCATCAAACTGTTCTAAAGAATGACATCTATTTATTAATTTTGACGTTTTTTCATGAATTGTTTGGAGACCTAATTCGATGGTTAAAAATGTTTTCTTATTTAGTGTTGCTAGATATTCTAAACATTCGTCACTAATTGCATCACACCTAGTAGCAATGTTAAGCCCAATTACTCCTGGTATTGCTAATACCTCTTCGTATTTTCTTTTAAGAGTTTCTATATCAGCATAAGTATTTGTTCTTGCTTGAAAATAGCCGATATATTTACAGGGAATATTCTTTTTATTTACAATCTTTTTCATTTCTATAAATTGTTCAGTTAATGATTTATTAGCATCCCCGCCAAATTCTCCACTTCCAGATTTGGAGCAATATATACAGCCACCAAAGCCAACTTTTCCATCTAAATTGGGACAACTAAAACCACCATTTAGGCTTATTTTAAATACTTTTATGCCAAATTTATTTTTATAAAAATAATTTAATGTATGATATCTTTTATTATCTAATGTATACTTGAACATAGAACCCTCCATGAATAAATTTTATCATAATAATTATAAAATAACAATAATTGTTATAGTTGCTATTACAGGAGATATATGATATAATTTGAACAGGTGATGTTATGACGTTTGCTATTCATACTTTTGGTTGCAAGGTTAATATTTATGAATCAGAATATGTTACTAATTTAATGCAACAAAATAATTATACATTAGTTAATTATAGTGATGAAGCTGATATATATATTATAAATACTTGCACAGTTACTAATGAGGCAGATAAAAAAGATAGAAAATTAATACATACAACTAGAAAAAATCATTCTAATGCTATCTTAATAGTAATGGGATGTTATTCACAATTAAATCCAAATGATATAGATGCTGATATAGTTATTGGTAATAAATATAAATCAAAGGTCATACAATTGTTAGATGAATTTTTAAATAATAGAAAAAAAATTGTCAAAATTGAAGATTTATCTAACGCAAATTTTGAAGATATGTATATTAATAGATTTATTAATCACACTAGAGCATTTGTCAAGATTCAGGATGGTTGTAATGCTTTTTGTACTTATTGTACAATTCCTTATGCAAGAGGTGGTCTAAGAAGTAAAAATCCTCAAAATGTAATTAATGAGGTAACAAATCTTGTAAATAATGGATATCAGGAAATTGTTTTGACAGGAATTCATACAGGAAGATATGGAAAGAAATTAAATACTAATTTAGAAAATCTTTTGAAAGAGTTAATAAAAATTAAGGGTATTTTTCGTATTAGGTTGTCTAGTATTGAAATAAATGAGATTACTGATGGCATCATTGAATTAATTAAAAAAAATGAAATAATGGCAAAACACTTACATATTCCATTACAATCTGGGTGTGATAATATTTTAAAGTTAATGGGGAGAAAATATAGTGTTAATTATTTTATAAAGAAAATAAATAAAATAAAAAAAGAAATACCAGATATTTCAATTACAACTGATTTAATTGTAGGTTTTCCTGGAGAGAATGATGATTATTTTAATGAAACAATAGATACAATTAACAAAATAAAATTTACTAAAATACATACTTTTCCATATTCAAGGAGAAATGGGACGTTAGCAGCCAATATGGCTAATCAAATTGATGGAAATATAAAAAAATGTCGTTCAAGAGAAATTATTTCCATGTCAGATAGATTTGAAAAAATATATTATAAAAGTAAAATTGGAAATGTTTACGATGGAATTGTTGAAACAAGAAGTGATGGGAAAAAGATAGTTGTTACAACTAATTATATTCCTGTTTTAATAGATGAAGATTTAAATTTAATTAATAATACAAAAGTTAATGTAGAAATAATCAAAGTTTTAGATGATAAAATATTGGGAAAATTAGGTTAATAGTTTATATATGTATATGTAGGAAGGTGTTTATATAATGTCAAAAGAAGAATTTATTCAAGAATTTGCTCCAATAGTTCAAAAATATGCTGAAGAATATGGTTATAGTCAAGAGGTATGTGCGGCAATTATTGCTCAGGCGTGCTATGAGTCTGATTATGGAAACTCTGATGCGGCACAGGAAGCATACAACTTTTTTGGAATTATGCACGGTGGAAAAACAGTATGGCAAGGGAAAACATATAATTTGGAAGATGGACAGTTTTATACAAATGATGAAATATATATTTATCCTGGAAATCAAAAATATGTTAGGGCATATGACAGTCTTGAAGAGGGAGTTAAAGGATATTTTGATTTATTAGATCAAAAAAATAGCTCTGGAGAATATTTGTATGGCGATTTGCGTACAATATCTGATCCTGAAGAATATGCGAAGCAGATAGCTGCACATGGTTATTCTGGTAATAGTAAAGAAGGATATGCTAGTAATGTTATTGGAATTATGAGCGATTGTGATATTGTTTCTTACGTTGAGCAAAATCCTCTTAATGAAAGTAAAATGAGTGAAGAAAAAGACGCATCAGATAAATCAAGTGATTTAATTAGTGTAGATTATGATTTTGTAAAGGCCTATATGGATAAATTTATGGAAGATGTAGAAAGTTTTGGGCTTCTAACACAAGATATTATTAATATTTCTACTAATGGTTCAGCTACATTATCAACATCTATTAATTCTTTTAATAATTATTCTGCAAATAGTATAGAATTTTTAAATTCAATAGGGATATTGCAAAACAATATTTTAACAATAGCAGAATCTTATGCTAATTTGGATAGTGAAATGGCTAGTACATTGAGTTTAACGGCAATTACAAATATAAAAGCATTAGATTTTAGTGATTTAAATAATTTTTATGATACACCTGTGGCAATTGATTTAATAGCTACAAGTGGAGATATATTGATAAGCAAAGACATATTGAATAGTTTTTTCTCAGAAAGTAATCCCATAATTAGTTCTCTTTTGACAGATATTTCAGATACTAAAAAACTTAAGGCAACATTAGATTCATTTATAGAAGAGTCTTGTTCTAATTTACAAGGAGAAGAATGGGATATAATTAGAAACAAATGTAATGAGTTTAGTGATCTATGTAATAAAAAAGTAAATTATGCTCAATCTTTAATAAATGGAATAACTGATGCTTGTAAAAAATTATTAAATTACTTGGAAGATTACGATGAACTAGATACTTCAAGAATACCAGAATTTGAAGAAGAAAAACAGGCTACTATCGATTTAATCAATCAATTAAATAATGAAATTGAATCTTTAAGAGCTGAAGAGGGGACTTTTCCTATAACCGATGCTAGTGGTAATATAGTAGGGTATTATACTATTGATAATAGTGCAGCAATTGCAGCTTGTGAATCACAAATTGAAGTATGTGAGCAAATTAAAGTAGAGTTAGAAAGAATATTGACAAAATTAGGTCAATTGCCATCTGAAGATAGTATAGCATCAAATATCGTTGCTAGTGCTGAAGGAGATAACAAAACAGAAAATATTCAAGTGTCTTCTGTCGTAAATTCTGCTGCAAATAATCTTTCCTTGAGTGATGAGAATGTTAATGTGAAAGGAATTAGTGAAGTATCAAACGATATTAATCAAAGCTTTGCTGAAACGTCAGCAACTGCAAGTGTTTCTACTAACAATGCTAATAATGAAGGTGACAATACGCATTTGGGAGATGGAAGTAGAGCAGAAACTATTACTCAATTAGCAAATACAACTGGAAATTCATCAACTAATAACAATCAAAATATAACTACTAATTATGATACTGTTAATGCCGAAGTTCCTAATAATGATAATGTTTCTGCTAATCAGAATTCTTATAATGATGAAAATATTCATGATAATAATATTGATGGTAATAATATGAGTGATTTATCTTTAAATGATAATTTGGAGGAAGTAGAAGAAAACTTTTATATAGTACAACCAGGAGATACTTTATATGCGATTGCTAAAAGATATAATACAACTGTTGAAAAATTATATGCAGATAATAAAGACATAATTGGAAATAATCCTAATTTGATATTTCCTAATCAAAAATTAGTGATAAAATAAATTATAAAATGCTAGTATTTTAAAATATTTTATGATATTATATATGGTGAAAGGGGATTTTTTATATGGAAACGATTTTATTAAATACAGAAGAAAAAATGCAAAGTACAATTTCTTCTTTAGAAATGAAATTTACAAACGTAAGGGCTGGAAGAGCTAATCCTAGTATGTTGGATGGTATAACAGTAGATTATTATGGAGTACAGACTCCACTAAAACAACTTGCTAATATTTCTATTCCAGAAGCAAGACAACTAATGATTAAACCATTTGATAGATCAATACTTAATACAATAGAAAAAGCCATTTTTGAAGCAAATATAGGAATAACACCAAATAATAATGGAGAATGTATATTTTTAGTAATACCACCACTTACGGAAGAAAGAAGAAAAGAGTTGGTTAAGCAAGTTAAAAATTTGGCAGAAGAGGCTAAAATAGCTTTAAGAAATATTAGACAAGATGCAAACACATCAATTAAGAATTTAAAATTACCCGAAGATGTTGAAAAAGAAGGTAATGAAGATGTTCAAGAATTAATAAACAAATATAATAAAATTATTGATGAAAAATTAAAAGAAAAAGAACAGGATTTAATGACAATATAATATTTTTCGGGGGTAGTAGTAATGAAAAAAGTATTTGTACCAAGTATGAGCGAATTATATAGAATGCAAGAATTGAAAGCTAATGTCTATTCTTATTTATTAATTAAAGTGATTGAGTTGTTAATAGTAGATGGTGTTAATTATTATAAAAAGGGAATTTTGAATCCTGATATTATACCTAAAGATATACTTGAGGATAGTGATATAGTTTTACCAATTTGTAGACTATATCCAGAAATAGTTACAAAATTGCCAATAGCCTATAATGATGTTAATCTGTGCTTAAATTTGATGAATGAAAGGGATGAAAGTACCATTAGTGAGTTGGATAATTTGTCATACTTTGTAAATGGTACAGGAGTATTAACAAATCAAATAGTTATTGAAAGAGCAATTGAAATATTAGCTAATAAATTAGAAAATAATCCAAGATATCGCTTTCAGTATCGTAGCCCTAATCCTATACTAGACAGTATTTTTGGTGGAACAATTACTGATATGTTGTTTCTTCCAGAAAAAGAAAAAAGCAACTTAACGATGATAGAACCATATTATGCATTATTGTTTGAAAATTATCGTAGTGAAGATGAAGAAAAGGCATGCTTACAAAATGGAATGCAATTATATCAACGAAGATATGGAATATCTGCAAATTGTGGAGTAGAGTATCAAGGTGTAGATATTTTAACTAATCCAGATAAAAAGGTAAAAAAATTAATTAGAACAATACATTTGATGAAAGACAATTTATATTAAAAATAAAGTTATGACATGGAAGTAGTAATCTTATAAAAAATATTTAAAGAGAGTTAGTGCTGGTGAAATGCTAATAATATTTGAAAGATGAATTCACCCATCGAGCTTTATCGCTAGATAGCGTTATTAATTTAAGAGTATAACATAAAAGTTATGAATAAAGGTGGTACCGCGAGTTTCTCGTCCTTTAATTTGTAGCTTTTTTATTTTTAATAAGGAGGAAAAATATGAATAAGCAAGAAATTAAAAGTATAAAAGATGAAATAGAAAAAATATTTAATCAGGAATTAAGTATGTCTAAATTAAATGATTTAAAAGTAGAGTATTTAGGTAAAAATGGTAAGATTACAGAATTATCTAAGATGATGAAAGATGTATCTGCTGAAGATAAAAAAGAATATGGTTTATTATTAAACGAATTACGTAATGAATTTAATACTTTATTTGAAGAGTACAAAAATAAATTAGAAGAATCATTATTAAGTGAAAAATTACAGCAAGAAAAGATTGATATTAGTTTACCTGGAATACAGGTTCCTGTTGGTGCACCTAATATTTTAGAACATGTAATTGAAGAAATAGAAGAGTTGTTTATGTCTATGGGTTATGATGTAGTAGATGGTCCTGAAATAGAAGAAGATAAATATAATTTTGAATTACTTAATATTCCAAAAGGACATCCAGCAAGAGATGCTCAAGATACTTTTTACATTGAAGATGAAAATATATTACTTAGAAGTCAAACTTCTCCTGTTCAAGTTAGAACTATGTTAAAGGGTAAAGGAGAAGTTCCAATAAGAATGATTTGTCCAGGAAAAACATATCGTAGAGATGATGATGATGCTACGCATTCACATCAATTTATGCAAATAGAGGGATTACTAGTTGATAAAAATATTAGTTTATGTGATTTAAAAGGGACTTTTGATACTGTTGCAAAAAAATTGTTTGGACCAGATTGTGAAACTAGGTTTCGTCCAAGTTATTACCAATTTACTGAACCATCTGTAGAAACTGATATAAGTTGTTTTAACTGTCATGGTAAAGGATGTAGTATTTGTAAAAATACTGGTTGGATTACAGTATCAGGAGCTGGAATGGTGCATCCAAATGTTTTAAGAAATTGTGGTTATGATCCTAAAGTATGGAGTGGCTTTGCTTTTGGTTTTGGTGCTGAAAGATTAGCAATGCTAAAATATGGAATAAATGACATTAGGACTTTCTATATGACAGATTTACGTGAGGCAAAAGTATTTGATAGAAAGGAAAGTGAATAAAATGATTAGTCTAAATTGGGTAAAAGATTATGTTGATATTGAAAATGAAGATTTAAATGAACTAGCTCAAAAAATAACTAAAGCAGGAGTTAATGTTGAAAAAGTTATCACCAATCATATTGATAACTTAGTAGTTGGAGAAATTGTTTCGTGTGAAAATCATCCCGATAGTGATCATTTGCATGTGTGTAAAGTGAATATAGGAAAAGAAATAGTTCAGATTATATGTGGAGCAAAAAATGTTAGAAAAGGAATTAAAGTAATTGTTTCTTTACCTGGTGCTATTTTACCTGGAAACGTTCAAATTAAAAAAAGTGTGATTCGTGGTGTAGAGTCTAATGGAATGATTTGTGCTTTGTTTGAATTAGGTATCGAGGATAAAACTGAAGAAAATTATAATAAGGGAATTCATGAACTAGATGAAACAGCTAAAGTAGGTGATGATCCACTTAAATATTTAGGATTAGATGATACTGTTTATGAGTTGGATGTTCATAAGCATCGCAATAATGATTGTTACTATCATATAGGATTTGCCTATGAAGTAGCAACGATTTTGAATAAAAAAGTAACATTGCCAAAAAGAGATTATCATGAGATTGATGATAATATAAATAATTATTTTACTTTGAAAGTTGATACAGATAAGTGTCCATATTATTTAGCTAAAATGGTTACTAATATAAAAATTAAAGAGTCTCCTGAATTTATGAAGAGAAGATTAATATCTGCTGGTATGAGGCCTATTAATAATGTTGTTGATATATCTAATTATGTTATGTTAGAATATGGACAACCAATGCACTTTTTTGATAAAGATAAACTTGGTGATAAAGTAGTTGTAAGAAACGCATTTTCAGATGAAAAAATAATTACTCTAGATGGTAAAGAAAGAGTTTTAAATTGTGATGATATTGTTATTACCAATGGTAATATGTCGGTAGGTATTGCAGGTGTTATGGGGGGGCTTAACACAGATGTTGACGAAAATACTAAAACAATATTAATAGAGTCTGCTATTTTTGATGCTATAAGTATTAGGAATACATCAAATAGATTAAACTTAAAAAGTGAAGCTTCAATTAGATACGGTAAGGGCTTAAACTATGAATATACTAAAGATGCAATGGATAGAGCTTGTCATTTGCTAGAAAAGTATGCTGATGCCACTGTATTATCTGGTATAGCGTTATATGACAATGTAGATAAAGCGCCAAAAGTATGTGAATTTACCGAGAATGAGATAAATAGTTTATTAGGAATAACTATTTCTGAAGAAGATATGTTAAAGGAATTAGATCGATTAGATTTTAAGTATGAGGTAAAAGATCATAAAATAAAATGTATTATTCCTAATAGGCGTCTTGATATAGATCCTAATTATAATGATATAGCAGAAGAGATTGGAAGATTATACGGTTACCATAACTTAATTTCTACTTTACCAAAAATTTCATTAAGAAAAGGTGAATATATTGGTGA
The DNA here is from genome assembly GCA_944350315.1 of uncultured Bacilli bacterium. Taxonomy (GTDB): domain Bacteria; phylum Bacillota_I; class Bacilli_A; order RF39; family UBA660; genus RUG705. Next base: position 26,108 of record CALVON010000024.1, read on the forward strand.
TGTTAAGTATCGTAAGCAAGTATCAAAAAGATTAAGAGTATTAGGATTGAATGAGACAAAAACTTATACTTTAGTATCAAAAGAAATGTCTAAATTATTTAATTATGAAAATAAAAAACATATCATTTTACCTAATCCAATGAGTATAGATAAAGAAGTCGTTAGAACTACTTTGATACCATCATTACTAAATGTTTATGATTATAATAAGGCAAGGAAGGTTAGTAATGTCAATATTTATGAAATTGCTAAAACATATGATTCTAAATATCAAGAAGATTCTAAAATTGCCATTTTAATGAAAGGGGATTATTTATCTTCAACATGGCAAAATAAAAAAATAAAAGTAGATTTTTATTTAGTAAAAGGGATAATTGAAAATTTACTAGAGTATATGGGTTTTAAAAATCGCTATAATTTTGTTGCTGATAAAATTGAAGGACTACATCCAGGAATTGCTGCAAAAATTTTATTAGATAAAGAGGAAATTGGAATTGTTGGAAGAGTACATCCAAATATTAAAAAAGATGAAATATATGTAGCTGAATTATCATTGAATAGGTTAATGAAATCAATTAAACCAATTAAATATAAAGAAGCTAGTAAATATCCTAAAGTTGTTAAAGATTTATCATTTATTGTTGATAAAGATGTAACTTGTAAGTCTCTTATAGAGCAGATAAAAAAATCTGGTGGAAGACTATTAACAGATGTAGAAGTCTTTGATGTATATGTTGACCCAAATGATTTAAATGTTAAATCGATAGCGTTTTCTTTAACCTTTACTGATTTTTCAAGAACTTTAACTGATGAAGAAGTAATGAAGGTTTTTAATAAAATAATAGAGGAAGTATCTTTAAAATGTAATGCTAAATTGAAAAGCATTTAAATTATATAAATAAAAAGCATATCTTATATTTTTAAGAAATGCTTTTTATTTGTTTAAAATTTTATTAAACTCTTGAGGATAGTTACATTCTATATGAATTAAATTTTTTTCTACTGGATGAATAAATTCTAAAATATTAGCATGTAGACATAATCTTTTTATAGGGTTAGTGGTACATTTATATTTTTTATCTCCTACAATAGGGTGATTGTGCTCTGAAAAATGAACTCTTATTTGATTTCTTCTTCCTGTATCAATAAATACTTGTGTTAAGGTACAATTATTACCATTCTTTATAACTTCATAATGAGTTATGGCTTCTTTTCCATAACCATTTTTGGAAGAATGAACAAATTGTCTTTTATCTTCAACTAAATAAGAATAGTAAGTTCCAGTACCAGTTAATTTTCCTTCAACTAATGCAATATATCCTCTTTTTTTTACTAAATTATTCCAATTTTCTTGCATTTTATCTCTTATTTTTTGATTTTTACAAAACATTAGTATACCAGATGTATCTTGATCTAATCTATGAACTACAAATATATAATTTCTTTTATTATTTAATTTTACATAATCAGATACCATTCGATATGCTGTATTATTTTTTTCTTGATTATTAGAGATAGATAAAAGGCCACTGGGCTTATTAATTATGATTAAGTATTTATCTTCATATAAAATATTTAAGTTATAATTATTAGATAAGTTTTTATCATATATTATTTTTATTTTATCTCCATTTTTTAATTTAAAGTTACAGTTAGTTATAATCTTATTATTTACCATGACCATTTTATATTTTATATATTTTTTTATGGTTTTTTTTGATAAATCTTTTTTAAAATTAAAAATACTACCAATTAAGTTTGTATCTTGATTATTAATATAATCTTGATGTTTATTCATAAAATCACCAAATAAAGTATAACATTACTTTTTATTTTTGTAAAATATGTTATAATACTTCTTGGTGATTTATATGTTTCATAGAGTAATTGAAGATATAGCAAAGGAATTGAATATAAAATGTTTTTTTTTATCTAAAGATTGGGTTATTCAGTTGACAAAGGGAAACAAAACAAAATTTATTGTAGGGTACAAATTCGATGTAAATACACATGGTGTTGGTTTAGTTTTAGATGATAAGTATGCTTTTTATGATGTATTAAATAACGCAAATATTCCTGTTTGTAAATATAATATATTTTATAGTCATAATAATAAAAATAAGTATGCTAAAGGGTGTAATTCTTACAAAGATATATTTAAAATTTTTAAACTATATAACAATGATGCTGTCGTGAAAGTAAATAACGGTTCGTTAGGCACTGGTGTTTATCATGTTAAAAATAAGCTAGAATTAGTAAGACATTTAAAAAGAATGTTCAAGAAAAATTTTTCTATAAGTATATGTCCATATTATGATATTGTTAATGAATACCGAGTTATTATTTTAAATAATAAAATAAAATTGATCTATAAAAAAATAAGACCTATAGTATATGGTAATGGAGTAGATACTATTAAGGAATTGTTAGTTAAATTTAATCCATATTATTTTAAAGATAAAAAATTATCTAATAAAGTTCTTTTAAAAGATAAAGAATATATATATGATTGGCGATTTAATCTTTCAAAGGGAAGTATTTGTTCCATTAAAATAGATAACTCATTGAAAAAGAAACTATCTAATTTAGCATTGTCCGTTGTTGATGTAGTTGGTATATCTTTTGCTAGTGTAGATATTATAGAATTAAAAAATAATAAGCTTTTAGTATTAGAGGCAAATAGTGGGGTTACTATTGATAAAGCTATTAATTTTATAGATGATGGTTATAATGTTGCTAAAAAAATATATAAAGAAGCCATAATGGAAATGTTTAAATAATTTATTTTTAATATATAAATATCTGTGGAGAAACTATAATAGATAGGGCAACTGTTTACTGGTATCTGTGATAGTAGTAATAATGGGTTTTATTTTCGTAATTATTTTTGATGATATACATTTTGCAGTTTGAATAGTATTGTATGAATTTTTTATCTAAATTATGGGTAGTTATTGGCATACTTCAAGTAAATTTGTTTGACTTATTTATAGATAGTTGATAATATTTAGTTGTCTAACTTTCATATTTTGATATGGAGGAATATGTTAAAATTAGAGAAAATATCTAAATATTATAAATATGGTAAAAAAAGTAAGAAAAAAGTTTTAGATGAAGTAAGTATTGATTTTAAAAAGGGAGAATTAGTATTTATATCAGGTATGTCTGGTTCTGGAAAAAGTACACTTCTTAATATAATTGCAGGCAATTTGAAGAGTGATTTTGGTAAAATATATTTAGATGGAGAATGCATTAATGATAAGCCAGATAGCTTTTTTGATTATTATCGTAATCAATTAGTGGGATATATTTATCAAGATTACAATTTAATTGAATATATGAGTGTTTATGATAATATTAAGATTGGTTATACAAAGAATGATAATGTAAATATCGATTCATTGCTTAAACAGTTAGATATATATGATAAAAGGAGAGAAAAAGTTTTTAGGTTATCTGGTGGAGAGAAACAAAGAGTAGCTATCGCGAGAGCCTTAGTAAATGACCCTTGTATTATTCTATGTGATGAGCCAACGGGAGCTTTGGATAGTGAAAATGGAATAAAAATTATGGAAATACTTAAACGTATTTCTAGAACTAGATTAGTAATTGTTGTTAGTCATGATAAAGAATTGGCACTTAAATATGCAGATAGAGTTATTAATATTAAGGATGGGAAAGTTGATAATGGATTACTTAATTGTAATGAGCTAATTGTTGATAAAAATATAAATAAAATTAGGAGATTTGGAAATTTTATTTTGAAGAAATTAGCTTTAAAACATTTATGGTTAAAAAAGGGGCAAACAATAATGACTATTTTAGCTACTTCTTTGAGTTTTGTTAGTATTATGTTAGTGTTAAATATTGCTAATAATTTTAATGATGAACTAAAAAAATTAGAAAAAGATGTGGTATCAATATTTCCAATAACAATAAAAAATGGTAATTATGTTAATGATAGTTATGATAGAATTAATAATAAATTAGATAAAATATATATAGATAATAAAAGTATTTATAGTAACTATATTGATTGCAATTATTTAAATTTTTTAAATAATATTAAACTAGATATGAGTATTATTAATTACTATAATGAATATTTAGATTTTATTAGTGATAGTGATAAATTGATTAATAGTAGTTTTATGAGAGGAATCCCAAGTGATAAATATATTATTGATAATTATGATTTTTTATATGGAAGGAATGTTATAAATAAGAATGAATTATTGTTAAAAATTGATAAAAATAATATGGTTAGTAAAGAAATATTAAATTATTTTAGTATCAATGATGATTTATTATATGAAGACATTATTGGAAGAAAGATAAAATTAGTTAATAAAAATATTGAGAGTGGTTTTAATGAATTTGATAGTGTAGAATTAGAAATAGTTGGTATAATTAGAGAAAAAGAAGAAAATCTTGGTGGAAGTTTTTTATACTATGATAGTAGTATATTTTATGAAATTTTACCTGTTGATAGCAAGATTGTTCCAAATGAAGTAGAAATATATGTAAGTAACATTGATGATAAGAAAATACTTATTAGTAAATTGGATGAGTATAATGATAATAATAAAAAGGTTATATATGAAGATGTAATGTCTGATAATATAAAAATTGTAGAAGAATTTATAAATATTGTTAGTGTAGTATTAATTATTTTTTCAATAGTATCTGTAGTAGTTTCTTTATTTATGATCGGTATACTTACCAGCGTAAGAATAATTGAGAGAAAAAAAGAAATTGGAATTATTAGATCTCTTGGGGCTAGTAAAAAAAATATAAAAAAAATATTTGATGAAGAGAATATATTTATTGGTTTATTTTCTTCTTTGTTGGGATTACTAGTATTTATTTTAATAAGCAATGTATTAAATAGTATTATAATGGATGTAATTGGAATTGGTGATTTATTAAGTATTAATTTGCGGGTAACTATTTTAATTGTTATAAGTAATATTTTAATAATAAAGATTTCTGGTTCTATTTTTTCAAGAAAAGCTAGTAGAATGGAGATAACTAATTGCTTATATAATAATTAAGAAGATAATTTGGTATTTATCTTCTTTTTTTGAATATATATAACTGAAATAATAAAAAATACTTGACTAATAGTTAATATTTTGATATTATTATAACGTTCATGAATTTAGGTTTTGTCTTTTGGCAGAACTTATAATTTAAAAGAAAAAAGAAACACCTGGATATGTGTACATAAAAATGCATAATTTATCTAGGGTTATATGGAAGGAGGAATTATTTGTGCCTACAGTAAATCAAATAATTAGAAAAGGTAGAGGAAAGAAGAAAAACAAAAGTAAATCTCCAGCTTTATTAGTTGGACTTAATACTATTGAGAAGAAACAAACTAATCAAACTTCTCCACAAAAAAGAGGTGTTTGTACTAGGGTTGGAACAATGACGCCAAAGAAACCTAACTCAGCTTTAAGAAAGTATGCCAGAGTTAGATTATCTAATGGAATGGAAGTTACTTGTTATATTCCAGGTATTGGTCATAACTTGCAAGAACATAGTGTTGTTTTAATAAGAGGCGGAAGAGTTAAAGACTTAATCGGTGTTCGTTATCATATTATTCGTGGTACTATGGATACTGCTGGTGTTCAAGATCGTAAACAAGGCAGATCTAAATATGGCGCTAAAAAGCCTAAAAAATAATTATATATAAAATTAGTTGTTGAAGGGAGGAAAAAATGAGAAAAAGACAAGCGATTAAAAGAGATGTTTTACCTGATCCAATATACAAATCAAAGGTAGTAACTAAACTTATTAATCAAATTATGAAAGATGGTAAAAAAGGTACTGCACAAAAAATATTATACGGTGCTTTTGATATAGTTAAGGAAAAGACTGGCGAAGAACCAATGGTTGTTTTTGAAAAAGCAATGAATAATATCAAGCCAGCTTTAGAAGTTAAGTCTAGAAGAGTGGGTGGTGCTAACTACCAAGTTCCTGTTGAAGTAAATCCAACAAGAGCTCAAGCTTTAGCTTTTAGATGGTTGATAAATTATGCTAGACTTAGAAATGGTCATAGTATGGCTGAAAATTTAGCTAATGAAATAATTGATGCATCAAATGGTGTTGGTGCTTCAGTTAAGAAAAAAGATGATACACATAAAATGGCAGAGGCTAATAAGGCTTTTGCACATTATAGATGGTAGAAAGGATAGACAATATGGCTCGTAAAGTTAGTTTAGAAAATACAAGAAATATTGGAATTATGGCTCATATTGACGCTGGAAAAACTACATGTACTGAACGTATTTTATACCATACTGGTAAGATTCATAAAATTGGTGAAACACATGACGGTGCTAGCCAAATGGATTGGATGGAACAGGAACAAGAGAGAGGAATTACAATAACTTCTGCAGCTACTACTGCTTATTGGAAGGGATATAGATTTAATATAATTGATACCCCAGGGCACGTAGATTTTACTATTGAAGTTCAAAGAAGTTTAAGAGTATTAGATGGTGCTGTTTTACTACTAGATTCACAAGCAGGTGTTGAGCCACAGAGTGAAACGGTATGGAGACAGGCTAATGAATACAAAGTTCCAAGAATTATATTCTCTAATAAAATGGATAAAATGGGCGCAGACTTTTTCATGAGTTTAAAGAGTGTCAAGGATAGACTTGGTGCAACGACAGCTGCAATTGAACTTCCAATTGGAGCAGAAAATGAATTTAGAGGTGTTATTGATTTAGTAAAAATGACTGCTTTAGAATTTGATGGTAGTCAAGATGAAAATGCTAAAGAAATTGCGATACCTGAAGAATTAAAAAGCCAAGCTGAAGAATATAGAAATATTTTAATTGAGACTGTTGCAGATTATGATGAAGAATTAATGATGGCTTATTTAGATGGTGAAGAAATATCAGTAGATCTTTTAAAGAAAGCAATTAGAACAGCTACTTTAAAAGCAGAGTTTTTCCCATTTATGTGTGGAACAGCTTTAGGAAATATGGGAGTTAAACCACTTCTTGATGCAGTTGTTGATTATTTACCTAGTCCAATAGATATAGAAGCTATTGAATGTACAGATAGTAATGGAAATGAAATTTTGAGACATCCTTCTGATTCTGAACCTTTTACTGCCTTAGCATTTAAGGTAATGACTGATCCATTTGTTGGAAAACTTACATTCTTTAGAGTATATTCAGGAACTTTGAAGAGTGGTTCTTATGTTATGAATTCAACAAAAGGAGATAAAGAAAGAATTGGTAGAATATTACTTATGCATGCTAATCACAGAGAAGAAATTGATGAAGTTTATGCTGGTGATATTGCTGCTGCAGTAGGTCTTAAAAATACAACAACAGCTGATACTCTTTGCGATGAAAAAAAGATTTCAATTTTGAAAGGTATGGAATTCCCAGAACCTGTAATTTCTCAGGCTGTAGAACCTAAATCAAAAGCAGATCAAGATAAAATGGGAATTGCTTTAGCAAAATTAGCTGAAGAGGATCCAACATTTAAAATGAAGACTGATCCAGAAACCGGTCAAACGGTAATTTCTGGAATGGGAGAACTTCATCTTGATATTTTAATAGATAGAATGAAGAGAGAGTTTGGAGTAGAAGCAACAGTTGGTGCTCCACAAGTTGCATATCGTGAGACAATAACTCAGATGGGTGAATGCGAAGGTAAACATATTAAACAATCTGGTGGACGTGGACAATATGGTCACGTTTGGGTTAGATTTGAACCAAATCCAGAAAAAGGATATGAATTTGTTGATAATATTGTTGGTGGTGTAGTTCCTCGTGAATATATTTCAGTAGTTGATAAGGGATTACAAGAAGCAATGGCAACAGGTATTTTGGCTGGTTATCCAATGGTAGATGTAAAAGCAACATTATATGATGGTTCTTATCATGATGTGGATTCATCTGAAATGGCATTTAAAATTGCTGCTTCACTTGCTTTAAAAGAAGCTAAAAATAAATGTAAACCAGTATTACTAGAACCAATCATGAAAGTTGTAGTTGTTGCTCCAGATGAATATGTTGGTGGTGTAATTGGTGATATTACATCTAGAAGAGGAAAACCTTTAGGTCAAGAATCTCGTGGAAACGCAATTGCCTTTACAGCAATGGTTCCATTGGCTGAAACATTTGGATATGCTACAAGTTTAAGATCTAATACTCAAGGTAGAGGAACATTTACAATGACTTTAGATCATTATGAAGAAGTTCCAAAATCTATTGCTGAAGAGATTATTAAGAAAAATGGTGGAAATTAATAATATTAATTATAAAATACTTGCAAAAATTTAAAAATTTGTTAAAATTATATATGTAATGAAAGAAAGAGAGGAATTTAAAAATGGCAAAAGCAAAATTTGATCGTAGTAAACCACACGTTAATATTGGTACAATTGGCCATGTTGACCATGGTAAAACTACATTAACTGCTGCTATATCATCTCATTTAGCTGGAAAAAACGGAAATGAAAAAGTTGATTTCGCTAATATTGATAAAGCACCAGAAGAAAGAGAAAGAGGAATTACTATAAATACTGCTCATATCGAGTACAGTACAGAAGCAAGACACTATGCACACGTTGACTGTCCAGGACATGCTGACTATGTAAAAAACATGATTACTGGTGCTGCTCAAATGGATGGAGCAATTTTAGTAATTGCTGCTACAGATGGACCAATGGCACAAACTAGAGAACATATTTTACTTGCTCGTCAAGTTGGTGTTCCAAAAATGGTTGTATTTATGAATAAGTGCGATATGGTTGATGATGCTGAATTATTAGATTTAGTTGAAATGGAAATTCGTGAATTATTAAGCGAGTACGGATATGATGGAGATAATACTCCAATTATCAGAGGTTCTGCACTTAAAGCTCTTGAAGGTGATCCTCAATGGGGAGCTAAGATTGACGAATTAATGGATGCTATCGATACATGGATTCCAACTCCAGAAAGAGACAATGATAAACCATTCTTAATGTCAATTGAAGATGTGTTTACTATTACTGGACGTGGAACAGTTGTTACTGGCCGTGTTGAAAGAGGGCAATTAAAGCTTAACGATGAAGTAGAAATAGTTGGATTAAAGGATACTAAGAAAACAGTTGTTACTGGTATCGAAATGTTTAGAAAACAACTTGATTATGCTGAAGCTGGAGATAATGCTGGTGTATTACTTCGTGGTATTTCTAGAGAAGAGGTTGAAAGAGGCCAAGTTCTTGCTAAACCAGGAAGTGTTCATCCACATAAGAAATTTAAAGCACAAGTTTATGTTCTATCTAAAGAAGAAGGTGGAAGACATACACCATTCTTCACAAATTATAGACCACAATTCTATTTTAGAACAACAGATGTTACTGGTGTAATTACTTTACCAGAAGGAACTGAAATGGTTATGCCTGGTGATAATGTAACTATGACAGTTGAATTAATCGCTCCAATAGCTGTTGAAAACGGTACAAAATTCTCTATCCGTGAAGGTGGAAGAACTGTTGGTGCTGGTTCAGTATCTGAAATTATTGAATAATATAAAAAACTTGTTTACAGACAAGTTTTTTTATTTTATATTTTTGATATTTGTGTTATATTTATATTGGTGATAATTTGTGATTAATATTTTATTGTATGTTAGTAATGGTTTGATTTTAATTTCATTATTTTTTTATTTGATATTAATACTAATAAGTAAAAATAAAAAAATAACTAATGAAACTGGTTTTGATATTACTAAAAATATTATTTCTGAATTTGATAGAATTAATATTATAGCTAGTAATGGAAAAATTACTTATTATAATCCAAAAAGAAAAGTTATAAGATTAAATAATAATTGTTATTATGGAAATGATGTAAGTAGTATTGCTGTTTCTTTAGTAGAGGCTGGAATTTCTGTTATTGATGATGGAAAAAATAAAATTATAAACTTTTTTAAAATATTTTTTAGCAATATAAAAATGGTTTATTTGTTTTCTTTGGTAGCAATAGTTGTTAATATTGTTTCTTCTACTAGTACTGATGCTAAAGTTTCTCTTGTGATTATGACTATATTAATTATTTTTATCTATTTATATATTTCGATTCTTAATGCTTCTTATAATTGGATATATCAGAATATTAATAAGATTAAATTGTTAAATAAAAAAAATAATTTAAAAGTGACGCAATATATTAATTATATTATTATAATTAACAAAGGTATTTTTTTAGGAGAATTGTTAATAGTTATTAGAATGGTTGCAATTATTTTGGATTTTAAATTATAACTATATATTTATTTTAGAGGATATTTTTATATAAACAAACATATAATTTATTGGGTGATGAAGTGAAAAAAATATGTTTGTTTTTTATGTTGTTTTTGATGCCATTTAGCGTTTATGGAGAAGAAATCAATTTGGCAGAAAATGCAAAAAGTGCAATTTTGATAGAAGCATCTACTGGTGAAATTTTATATCAAAAAAATGCTAATGAAAGATTAGCACCGGCATCGATGACAAAAATTATGTCTTTAATTTTAATTATGGAAAATATTGAAAAAGGTAATTTAGCTTGGAATGATATTGTGGTTGTTTCTAAAAATGCAGCATCGATGGGTGGAAGTCAAATTTTTCTTGAAACTAACGAGATGATGAGTGTTGAGGACTTAGTAAAAGGAATCTGTATTGCATCTGGAAATGATGTGGTAGTGATAAAAAAGCAGTCGCAAGTTATAGGCGAAGAAATAACAATATAACTACTTTAAAACCTTATATTTTAGAATATTATTATAAGTTGTATATGTAAGCCAAGTAATTGGCTTTTTTATTTGGGAGGTGTTATAATGTCAGTTTTTAAAATAGAAAAAAGTAGAAATTATACTGTTATGAGTAATTATCATTTAAGAGATAAAAATCTATCATATAAAGCAAAAGGATTATTATCTTTTATGCTTTCATTACCAGAAGATTGGGATTATTCCATTAATGGTCTTGTATCTATTAGTAAAGAGGGAGTAAAAGCAATAAGAAATATTTTACAAGAATTGCAAAGATATGGATATTTAGTTATTGAGAAAAAACAAAACGAAGTAGGGCAATTTGAATATGAATATTTAATATATGAGCAACCAGATACCCAAAAGGGAGATGTGGATTTAGGAGATGTGGAAAAGGACATACAAATAAATACTAATGAAATAAATACTAATAACAAAATAGATAAAGATGATAAAACCAAAATATCATCTTTTTTTGTTGCAGAAGAACATAACATTCTTACTATGGAACTAATAAATAGGGGATATATAAATGAAAATGATATACAAATCTTCTATTATGATGATTTGTTTAAAGAATTGTTAAAAGATAATTCATACAAAGATTTAGTACAAATAATTCATTATATTGTTCCAAGAGTAGTTAATAGACAATTTAAAGATGAAGATGGCAAATTTATTAAAAATAAATTTGGATATTTCAAAAATGCTATTATTGGTAATATTAATAGATTAAATGTTGAAATAGATGACTTATGGGAAAATAGAGATGATTTGCTAGATTTATATGATGACATTATAAGCAACGATAGTAATGATTTGGAAAGATAAAGTATTTGTTTGAAATAGGTAGGGATTAGATAAAATCTATGTTATAATATAATTGTATTTTTATATTTATTCTTGTAAGTTTTGGAAGTGATTTGATGATAAATGAAAAAGGATTATATGGTACAATAAAATTAAATGGTGAATCTGTTTTTGTTCATAATTTATCTCAAGATAAAGAAAAATATTTGAAATTTCTTAATGGATTAAAAAGTGGAAAAATTACTAACTTTGATCAAACTACATTAACAAGATTAAGAAAATTATATTATGGTTTTTATTCTGCAATTATATATTTATATTATGAACCAACTGATTTTAATAATATAGGAAATAAAGTGGAATTATTGACACATGCATTAGAAGATAAAAAATTTCAAATAGTACATGGTAGTGTTGATTCTACTCGTAACATAAAGTTTTTTATGTATGGTGTTCAACATCTAGACTATAATTCTTGGATAGAAGTTGAAGAAGGTACGACAACTTGGGTATATGATTTATTTTCATTGCTGAAATTTGAAAAAAGTCTTTATTATGAATTAGAACATCCAACTGTGAGCAAAATAATACCAGGAGATGCGGTTTTAAATCATCCAGGAAGGGATAATGAAGATTTTTCTACATTTCATGATGGTTTTGTAGAATTATTATTTAAACAAATGCCAATGATGGAAAAAAACATGGATAAGCATCCATTTAAAGATATTTTAGCACCTGAATTAACAAGATTTAAAACAGATATTAACTATGAAGATTTAAAATTAAGAATAAATGAAGAAAATAAAAAATTTATTTCAAAATAAAAAAGAAATCTTAAATTGCAAGATTTCCTTTTTTTTGCCTTTTTAGGACTAATAATTGTTTGTTTTTAGCATCTCCATCATAAGTTCCTACACTTTGCCCACCAGCATAATATCCATAAGTAGAGTAGTTAGGAGTATCTAATATTCTTGTTTCTTCATTACCTAAATTGTATTTAATTACATTACGGTATTCTCCAATTGAAACTATTGATATTGGTATTATATTATTTTTATTATACTCATCAACAAATCTGTTGACACCACGCATAAATGCTTCATATATTTCGTTTAAATCACTTCCAGAATGATATTTAGAATTTACTTCTGCTGTATTAAATACTGCATATCCTTGCTCTCTATTAACATAAATTGTCATTTTTGCAATTATTTCTCCCTCAATATTTCTGATTACAAGATTTTGACAGTTATCTAAAATCATACTAGCTCTCATAATTCCTGCACCAGCACCTAAAATATGGGCACAACAATTACAATATTTACCAAGTATCAAATTATCATAGTCTTGTTTAGGTAACCAATGATAAGAAAAACCATGTAAAATTTTTTCATATAAATCTTCATTTTCATCATAAGAATAAATAGGATTTCCATCTTCATTGTAATTTATTTTACTAAATACATTTCTAGGGGCATCTTGACTTTGCTTTACAATCATTTCACCTATGCTTAAAGCATAAGATTCTGAATAGTAGGACTGTAATTTAGTTGCTAGATCTTTATTTTCTTCAGTTACACCTTCAAATTTTTTGGTTAAAAAATAATCTAGACATTTATCAAGTGTAACTTTTAGATGTCTTTGTGAACCTCTATGAGAAGTAGATGTTTTTGAAATATCTCTAAATGCGTTATATATTCGTGCAATTATACCAGAAGATTGCCTTTCTAATTCTACTAATTGATCATAGTTTTCAATAAATAATACAATAAATTCATAATCAATTTCATCTCTAGGTTTTATTTCTCCAAACATTGTATGAATATCATTTCCTACAATTCTATGTTCATTTTCCTTTCCATTTGGAAGTTTATTACTTAAAATCTTCTCGTTAATAAAAGTACTTAATCTTTGACTGATGACAGTGTCATCTGAAAAAACACCTAAAGCATTACAAAATGTAATCAAATCATTTAAATTATTTCCATAGCGATCACTTAATGTTTCACTATTTTGAAGAATATGTTTAATATTTTTGTTAAAGTGCTTTATAAGTAATTCAGCATTTTTGTGGGATAATTTTTGAAAAAATATTGGATTATATAAAAACTTATCATATTTTTTATACTTTTCTAATAATTTACAATATTCAATTAAATTATCTACATTTATAACTACATTGTCATAATCTTGATTTTCATCAATTCTACATAATCTAAAAAATCTACTTATTGAATTATTGTAGTTTTCTAATATTTTTTTAATGTCCTGTAGTCCCATTTTTTTCATCATCATTCCTGAAAATAAGAATTCATCATAGATACCAGAATTATTGATTATTTCCCTAATTGCAGTTGATGTTTTATGTTCTGCAATATTTCTAACACAATTCATGTCATTTACAAATTTACTAAATGTTTCTTCTAATCTTTTATCTGTCCATATTCCCATCATAATACTTGAAGATTCTCCGTTTATATGTAATAAATCACATAAATATTCAATAAATTTATCTGGATCGTCTTTCATAACAAATGAAGTATCAGACATTTTGATAATTTCATCTCTATTTACTTTTACAATATCATAATCATCGATTTTAACATAATAAGTTCCATCATTTAGTGCAAAAATTCTTATATTATCTTTATCATGTTGTTCAATATAATAATCATCACTTGTTTTTGTTTGAAGCATATTAAAGTCTATACCTCTAACAATTCCAAAATCAGAAAAGTTTAATAATATATTATCTTCAAAGGTATTAGGATTAATCATTTTTATTCCTTTAGGAATATCTAGTTTGGTTAAATACTTTGATTTTGAAAAAACATTTTTACCAATATGTTCAAGTGTACTAGGTAATACAACTTCTTTAGCATTTTTAAATATATCAGACATATTTTCACATAAAGTTGTAACACCTTCAGGTATTATTACTTTTTCAAAAGGTATGTCTGCCTCTTCTCTAAAACTTCCAAACATTGTAAACAGTAATGCTTTTCCATATGAAGTATAGTAAACTTCCAATTCTTTCAAATTATCACAACCAGCAAAAGTTTTTGTTCCAATACTTTCGGTTTCAGAAGGTAAAAATATTTTATGCAATTTTTTAGCACCTGCAAAAGCATAATCTGCAATATTATATATCAATTGATAACTTTCAATGGGCTCGTGATTTTCGTCTTCACCGTAATTTTCAATATAGTATCCTGAAGCAAATTCTTGGCGATCACAATTTATAGCATATTGTATTATAATGCCATCTTTTGATACCAATACCGTTCCATCATCTTCCGTAAAATATTTTTCATTATTTTCATCTACTGCTATTAATTCTAATGAGTCCATAAGTGCAAGTGCACCAACTTCAATAGTATCCAAATTAGCAGGTATATGTATTGCTTTTATTTTTTTACATCCCATTAGTGCCATTTGTCCAAGACTTGTTACATTTGATGGAATATCAAAGTCTTCTAGAGATTCACAGTTATTTAATGCATATTCATCAATATAATTTATATTGTTGTGAATATTTAATCTTTTTAGTTTTTTACAATCTCTAAATACACCAGCAGATAAATATTTTAATGAAGAGGGGATAGTAATTTCCTCTAATGATTCGCATCCTGCAAAAGCATATGGTTCTAATAATCTTAAATTGTTTGGTAAATTTATTTTTCTTAATGATTTGCATCCTGCAAAAGAAAACATATTAATTACTTCAATTGAATTTGGTAAAACAATTTCTTCAACATTTTCAAAATTTTTAAATTCTTCAATATCTATTTGTTTTGTTCCTTCAGGAATGACTATTTTCTTTGCTGTTATATCATACATATTTATCTAGTCCCCCTTTTTAAAACTAACCTTTGTTTAGTTCCCCAATCTCCAGCATATCCTGAGCCATTAAGAGAGTACTCTCCAAATTTAAGTGATTCTTGAACTGGTATTTCAGGATGATTATTTTGCTCAGTTAAATAACTTAGAATAGTATTTCTATTTGCTCCAATTGATATGTTGGTAATTGGGCTTTCAGGGTTATTTTTATTATAAGTTTTAACAAATGCCTTACTTCCTCTTAAAAATGCTTTATAAATCTTTAATAAACTCTCGTCATCTCTATAATTAAATGAACTTTCTACATTATTAAATACTGCATATCCTTGTGCTTTATTAACATACAATGTAGATTTTGCAATTATTTCTCCAAAGTTATTTCTAATTACTAGATTTTGACAGTTATCTAAAATCATACTAGCTCTCATAATTCCTTGTCCAGCACCATCAACATGGGCACAACAATTACAATATTTACCAAGTATCAAATTATCATAGTCTTGTTTAGGTAACCAATGATAAGAGAAATCAGAACTAACTTCTTCTTTTAAATCGTGTTCAGGATTCATATCATATGTTATTTTATTTTCTTTATCAATTTCAACTTTGGTAAAAATGTTTCTAGGAGCATTTAAAGATTCATTATATATTCTTAGAGCATTTAGCCATGCTGAATTATTATCATACCATTGTCCGATTAAATCTGCTAATTCTTTACAATCTTCGGTAACACCATCAAATTTAACATTAGATAAATAATTTCTACATTTATCCATTGTAACTTTTAATTTTCTTTGTGATCCTTTATTTGAAGTGCAAGTTTTTGAGATTTGTCTAAAATTCAAGTAAACTCTTTGAATAAATCCAGATTTTCTTCTTTCTTCTTCAACTAATTCTTGATAATTTTCCAAAAAGAAATTTGCAAACTCTTGGTCAAATTCGTCCCTAGTATAAGGAAAATTGAATATTCTATGAATATCATCACCAATAATTCTATATTCATTTGATTTTCCATTTGGTAATTTTTCATCAAACATTTTTTCACTGATAAATGTTGATGCTCTTTGTCTAATTATTGCATCTTCTTCTAATGCACCTGTAATTTTCATTAATATTAATAAATCGCTAAGGTTTTGTACTGCAGATATGTTTGTATTTGTTACTTGACTTGCTTTTAATAACCTTTTTATATTTGCATCATATACTTTAATCATATCTTCAATTAGTGGATTTTTTGCGGTTGCAACGAAAGGTTTACTAAATAAGTATTTGTCTTGAATATTATATTTTTTTGCTAGTCTTATAAAATCTTGAAGTGTATTCTTTTGTAATATTTGATATGTCAAATAATAACTAGATCTCTCATCTTTTTTATTGTCATACAAGAGAGTAATACTATCACTTTCAAATAATCTACTATCAACTACAATTCTTTTGAATAGTTCTAAATCGAATTGTATTAATGACTCAAAATCATTTACATCTAAATTTGCCATAAAGAATTTATTATGTAATTCTGGATCAGTTATATTATATTTTCTTAATAGTTCTACATACTCAACAAATGTTGCAAAATTTTTGCCTTGTAATAAACTTTCTGTATTTTCATCTTTTTTATCTAATAAATGACTATTTCTTATAACATTCAAGAAGAAGTTATCATCTTTTCTTAAATTATCAAATAATATAGTTCTATTATCTAAACTCATTGTTGACATCAAAATACCGTTAAATAATTGTTTGATTGCTAAATCGTGTTTTATTAAATCATTCATAAAATCTAGGAATAAAACAGGGTTTTCTCTGATAGATTCTGATTTAGAGCATATTTCATCTATTTGGTGTTTTGTAAGTTTAGTTATTTTATCTCCTTGTTCTATATAATATGTGCCATCATCTAAAACATATAATTTGTAATCTCCAATATATTCATTATTATGAATTAATTCAACAAATCCTTTTGGTTCTAATCCATTTGAAAATTTTAATTTAGTATTAGGGTTAAAAGCACCTTTAGCAATTACATTAACTCCTTTTGGTATTATAACTTCTTCTAGTAAAGAACAATCTGAAAAAGCATTGGACATAATATCAAAAGTTTTATCCATAGGTAAATGTAGTTTTTTAACTCTTTTAAAGTTTTCTAGTGCATTTGGAAATATTGATACAGGATCTCCGCTAAAAGTAACTTCTTCAAAAGGCATAAATACTTTATGCTTTGAAAATTCATTGGTATAATATCGTCCACGATCTCTAGTATGAAATCCAGGACAAGAAAATAATGAAATTGCTCGTACATCAAGTTTTTTAAGATTATCACATCCATAGAAAGCAGTAGATTCAATATCTTGAGTGCATCCACATATTGTTAATTCTTCTAAATGTTTAGCCCCAGCAAAAGCATATTCTCCAATAGTATTAATTGGTCTTATAAGCCCACGACCTAATTCATCATATTGAACATTATAATCTTCAAGCGAATAAGATTTGTCTTCTATACCACAGGCATATAAAACAATTTTTTGTTGCATATCGTGAATTAAGATTTTATGATCAGTGGTAATAAAGGTTTTATTATATGGAGATACATTTATATTTTGTAATGAATCCATAAATGAAAAAGCAGCATCTCCAAAAGATTTTAGATTAGCAGGTATAGTAATTGATGTAATACTATTACATTCTCTAAATGCCTCTTTTTTAATTGTTTCTATAGTATCTGGCAAATTAACATCGGTAAGATTATTACACTTGTAAAATGCTCTTGACTCAATAGTTCGTACACCAGTTCCTAATCTAACTTTTTTAAGTCTTTTACAATTGCTAAATGCTTCAGGAGGAATTGTTCCTAAATTGTATATATCAAATTCTTCAAGATTATCACAACCAGAAAATGCAAAAGCACCCATTGAATAAATTCTTTCTTGATTGCTAATTTCTTTTAAATTTTTACATCCTCTAAAACAAGCGTTAGGAACTTCTGTGCCAATAACATCAATACTAGTAATACCTGTACAATTTTCAAAAGCTCTTTCATTAAAATTGGCAACACATGAAGGTATTTCACTTAAACTTTTACAATTTCTAAAACATTTTTTTCCAATTTTAAGTTTTTTTGATGAATTAATATTTGTTAAATTTATACATCCATCAAACATTCCGTCAGAAAGAGTAGATGTTTGTTCATTTATATTTGCAGATGTAATACTTCTACAATTTCTAAAACAATTTTCACCAAAAGATTTAACATGGCTTGGAAATGATGATAATTTAAAGCAATCTTCAAAGACTCTGTTACCAAGTTCTACGATTGTGTCATTTAGTATAATGTCTAGACTTGAACAGCCTTTAAAACATTCATCAGGTAATTGTTGTATTGTAGATGGAATGTTAACTTTTTTTAGTTTTTTACAATTTAGAAATAGTTGCTTATCTATTTTCTTTAATGATTCAGGTAAAACTACTTCTTCTAAATTATCACATCCAGCAAATATGCCCCAATCTAATTCTTCAACACCTTCAGGTATAACAATTCTTTTTAATCTTTTACAATCTCCAAAAGTTCTATAATTTAATCTTTTTAGATTTTTTGGTAAAATAATTTCTTCAAGATTTTCACATTCGGAAAAAGCACTAGCACCAATAAATTCTAAACTTTCAGGTAGTGTTATTCTTTTTAAATTTTTACATTTAGCAAAAGCTCTTTCTCCAATTGATTTTATACCATTTGGAATTACAATATCAGTAATATCGTCACGATTTATAAAAGCATAATTACTAATAGCAGTTTGAATTTTTGCATTAGGAATAATCGGTTTATTTTCCCCCATAAAAAATCCCCCTTTTTCGTAGTTAGTTATTATATCACTTTTTACGAAAAAATCAATGAAATCAGACATATTTTCTTGTAAAAATCAAGCAATTATGTTATTATAGTTAGCCGACAGGGGAGGTTTTTATATGGATATTGAAGCAAAAATAGAAAATCCTGTATGTATAAGACTTGGCGATACTGAAAATGTGATACTAGCAGACGAAGTAAATAAACAAAGTAATCCTCTTGTACCAGGAGTAATGTTTGGTGGTAATCATTATGGGTTTGTGCTAATCACAGACATAAATGGTAAACAAAAAGAAATGGTATATCCAACTCAATGTAGGATTGATGCAGTTGGCATTGAAGGAGGTACTTTAAAAATCTTTGAAGAAGGGAAAAAAACTTCTTGGAGATTTAGTAAGTCTGGAAAATTAGAACACTCTATATTTGGAGAATTTACTGATGAATATAGGAGTAGATTTAATACAATAGTAGAACATTATGATATGTTTATGGGAGAACCTGTTTTTAAAAATCCACTATGTGTTAAAATTGCAAGAAATCCAGAGCAAAGTGTAATTTTAAAAGATGAACTTGTTCAACAAGATTATCCTTTACACCCAGGTGTAATGTTAGGAACAGAACATTATGGTTTTATCTTAATAATTGATACTGATAAAGGACAAAAAGAAGTTTATTATCCTACTCAAAATAGAGTGGATGCAATTGGTATTGAGGGTGATGAACTTGGAGATTTAAAGGTTTTTGAAAATGGGAAATATCATCCTTGGCTTTTCTCTTATGACGGTAAATTTAAACAAGAAGCATCATATAATCCTTATTCAAGAAGGGATAAAGCATTTGTTGAAGATGTATATGGATTAAATATGGAAGATGCAGCAGATCGTTTTACTTTGAAAATGAAAAAATAATAAGTGGTGTTATATGCGATTTTGGAAATTTATAAAGGATGAGTTTAACAGAATTCAAAACCAACAAGAATCACAAAATAGTAACTCACAAGATAGTGAAGAACAAGATATGAGTAATAGTTCATCACAACAAAGTGAAACCCAAGAACAATCAAGTCAATCACAAAGTGATAGTTCTGAACAAAGCCAAGAAACTTCTCAAC
>CALVON010000025.1 GCA_944350315.1 uncultured Bacilli bacterium
ATTATATACGATCATAATTATTTAAGACCTAGTTACGCATTAAAATATAAAACCCCAATTGAATATAGAACTCAATTAGGGTTTAAATGAATATCTTTTAATTGTCTACTTTTTATTGACAAGTTCATCTACTTATATAGTTGTATCTCTTTATTTATTTTATATTTTTCAATTATTTTGTTCTTAGGAATTACTTTCTTTATTTTTTCTAATTTTTGTAATTTTTCTTTTTGATACTCTTGAAATAAGGTAGTATTTTTTTTAATGAGTATAGGCCCAAAATATATTTCTTTTTTAGTATATTTTCTTTGGCCTTTTGTAAATTTAATAATTATATATACCTTATTTGAATCTTTAATAATTTGTTCATCTTCAATGTAATAATTCATTTTTATTATTTCTTTTCTTAATAATTCAAGTTTAGTATTACTTTGAACAATTATATGATTAATACTTTTTAATTTTTCTTTGCCTTTTTTTAAAATTTCTATTATTGTAAGAGCTCCCATTCCTGATAAAACAACTGTATCAATAAGGTCATTTTCTTTTATTACCTCTAGACCATTTCCTTCTCTAGTTTCTATTTTTTTGGTTAAATTATTTTTCTTTATATTATCAATCGCGTTTTTTAAAGCTGATCTTTTGACATCACTAGCGATTATTTTTTTTGCTTGATTATTTTGGAATAAGTATATATCTAGAAGTCCATGATCACATCCTACATCTAATATTTTAGCGTTTTGTGGAACAAAAGAAGCAATAGCTGCTAATCTTTTAGAAATTTTAATCATTCATGAAATCCTTTAATTTTCTGCTTCTTGATGGATGGCGTAATTTTCTTAAGGCTTTTGCTTCAATTTGTCTAATTCTCTCCCTGGTTACTCCAAACATCTGCCCTACTTCTTCAAGTGTTTTACAGCAACCGTCATCAAGCCCAAAACGAAGTCTTAATACTTGTTCTTCTCTTTCAGTAAGGGTTAACAAAACATCGGATATTTCATCTTTCAATAACTCATGAACAGTATATTCTTCTGGTGACATTGTTCTTTCATCTTTGACAAAATCTCCTAAATGCGAGTCATCTTCTTCTCCTATAGGAGTCTCTAATGAAACTGGTTCTTGAGCAATTTTTATCACTTCTCTTATTTTATCTAACGAAAGGTGCATTTTTTTAGCAAGTTCTTCTTCTGTTGGTTCACGATTTAATTCTAGTGTTAATTGTCTTTGGAAACGTGATAATCGATTTATAGTTTCTACCATATGAACTGGAACTCTGATAGTTCTAGCTTGGTCAGCAATGGCTCTTGTTATGGCTTGTCTTATCCACCAGGTAGCATAAGTAGAAAATTTATATCCTTTTCCAGCGTCAAATTTTTCGACTGCTTTCATTAAACCAATATTTCCTTCTTGAATTAAATCTAAAAATAACATTCCTCTTCCAACATATCTTTTAGCAATAGATACAACTAATCGAAGATTAGATTCTGCCAATTTATTCTTAGCATCTTCATCTCCTGCTACTATTCTAGCTGACAATTCCATTTCTTCTTCTAGCGTCAATAAGCTTATTTTCCCGATTTCCTTTAAATACATTCTTACGGGGTCACTAATTGTTAATTCTTTTGCAAGTGTATCATCTTTTAGTAAATCATCTAAATTTCCGCCACCACTACTATCTTCGCCGTCAGAACCATTTATATCTTCATCTGTTACTACCTGAATATTCGCTTCCATCAAACTATTATATAAATCATCTAGCGAATCACTGTCTAACTCTAATCCTTTTAAAGAAGCTGCTAATTCTTCATAAGTAATATATCCTTTCTCAGTACCTTTTTTTATTAATTCTTTCTTTCTTTCGTCATAAGTCTTTATTTCTTCGATCATTGTGTCACTCCCTTTAATATTAACATTTCATTTAAAATTTTTGCTTGTTTCATAGGATCTTTTTCTTCTTTAATTTGTTTTTCTAATTCATTTATTTTTCTCTTTATTGGATAGTCATTAATCACTTTAATATAATCTTCTATTTCTTCATTTGTATACTTTTCTTTAATTCTAGCATTCATAATTTCATTAAATAAATTTAACAATTTTTCGTTATTTGATAAGTAACTTATAAAATCGGCAATATTTATTGAATTATATTTATGATAGTAAGATATTATTTCATTTGATAATGCGCGATATTCTTCATTTGGAAAAAAGGTAATTTTTTTCTCAACTAATTTTATTATCTTTTCATCTTTTAACATATAATAAACAATATTTTGAGTAGCTTTATCGTACTGATTTAATCTAACTACCTTTTTTATGTTATTTTCAGATATCTTGCTGTTTATCTTTTCTTTTGCTTTAATATATTTATTTTTTAAGATATCATACCCTATTTTAAATTCATTAGATAATTTATTTATGGTTAATTCCACTAAAATATCATCATTTTCCTTTGATAATTCTAAAATGCTTTCATCTATATACTTGGAAACATCTTGTAGGTCACTAAAATTTTTATTGTTTCTGTGGATTCGCATTAGATAGTCAATGGTATTTTCTGGATACGATATTTTAGACTTAAATTTATCAACACCATATTTTAATATATATTCATCTGGATCTAAATTTTCTTCTAATCTAATTATTTTGGGATTTACATTTATTTCTTTAAAAATATTTATAGCATTGATAGTAGCTTCTTCTCCAGCAGCATCGCCATCAAAACATAAAATAATATTTTGGGCCATTTTTTTTAATAAATTTGCATTTTGCTTTGTTAGTGCTGTTCCCATGGTAGCAACGCAATTTGTGATGCCAATAGTATTGGCTCTAATTACGTCCATAAAACCCTCCATGACAATTATTGTATCATTTTTCTTAAGATGCTCATTAGCATTATGGTAGTTATATAAAATATTTCCTTTTTTAAAGAGTATAGTTTCTTTAGTATTTATATATTTACTAGCGTCTTTAGTATTATATATTCTTCCTGAAAAGCCAATGATATTTCCTTCTAAATCATGTAATGGGAAAATTATTCTGTTAATAAATATATCTGTTCCATTTTCAGAGCTTATTCCTAAATCAATTAATTCTTTAAGAGTTATCTTTTTAGTTAATAAGTAATCCGTTAATGATGTTTTAGGAATAGATAATCCTATTTGAAATTTCTTTATAGTCTCTTTATCTATCTTTCTTTTTTCTAAGTATTCTCTTGCATTTTTCCCTAAATTTGTATTTAGGTTATTTTGATAAAATTTGCATGATAAATTATAAATATTATAATACTTTTCATTTTTATTATCATTTTTCTTGATTGTTCCCAAATTGTACCCTACTTTATTTCCCAGTAGACGAACCGCCTCATAAAAATTGATGTGTTCGTAATCGGATACAAAGGTAAATACATTTCCAGTAGCGCCACAAGAAAAGCAGGTAAAGATTTGTTTTTCTCGTGATACACTCATACTTGGTGAGTGATCATCATGAAATGGGCACACTCCAAAATAATTTTTTCCACGTTGTGTTAAAGGAATATAGTTTGATATAACATCAACAATATCTAGTTTATTTCTGATTTCATTTACAACTTCGTTTGTTATATTCATTTTTTCCTCCACATTAATGATATTCTTAAAAAATTTGCAAATTACTTTTATTTTTATTAACTTTTTGTTAATTTGACACAAATTTTACACATGATGTTAATTTTATTTGATAAACATTGAGTCTCCGAAAGAGAAAAAACGATACTTTTTCTTGACTGCTTCTGAATAGGCAGTTAATATTTTTTCTCTTCCTGCTAATGCACTTACTAGCATTATTAATGTAGATTTAGGTAAATGAAAATTAGTAATTAGTGAATCTATTGCTTTAAATTCATAGCCTGGATAAATGAAGATGTCTGTCCAGCCATGACAAGCTTTAAATTCTCCATATAAATTTACAATACTTTCAAGTGTCCTTGTACTTGTTGTCCCAACACTTATTATTCTTTTTTGCTTACTCTTTGCTTCATTTAAAACTCTAGCAGTTTCTTCACTCATTTCATAGTATTCACTATGCATTTTATGATTTTCAATGTTATCCACATTTACTGGTCTAAATGTTCCAAGTCCTACATGTAATGTTATATATTCAATTAAAACACCTTTCTCTTGGATTTTTTCTAATAATTCTTTCGTGAAATGGAGCCCAGCGGTTGGGGCAGCCGCACTACCAATATTTTTAGCATATACAGTTTGATAACGATCTTTTTCTTTTAATTTTTCATGAATATATGGTGGTAATGGCATTTCTCCTAATTCATCTAATATTTCATAAAAGATTCCTTTATAGAAAAATTTTAGTTTTCTAATACCATCTTCTCCTATTTCAAGACATTGAGCTGTCAATTTATCACTAAATTTAATAATAGTTCCTTTTTTTACTCTTTTTGCTGGTCTTGTGAGGCATGTCCAGATATCGGCTTGTTCTTCTTTTAACATTAATACTTCTATAACTGCATTAGTGTCTATCTTTGTACCAAATAATCTAGCAGGCATCACTTTAGTATCATTTAAAACCAAGACATCTCCTTCATTTAAATAATCAACAATGTCGCTAAAATGTTTGTGCTCAATTTCTCCGGTTTCTTTATCCAATACTAATAACCTCGATGCATCTCTTTTTTCTAGTGGTGTTTGGGCAATTAGTTCTTCTGGTAAATAATAGTCAAATTCTTCCGTTCTCACACTTATCCCTCCCAAATCGGACTATATTATATCACATTTTTCACATTTTGTTTATTATTTAATGTAATTTTTGTCTTTTTATGTCTTAATATTAATTTAAATTATATAAAAAAAATTAATGGCGTTAGCATTAATTTTAATTATTAGTCGAGTCACCATTGCCTTTTATTGAATAAACTTCTCCTAAATATTTTGAAGAAGGGTGCCCTATACTTTTGAAAAAATCTTTTATTCTTGCTAAAAATTCACGAATATCTCGGTTTGATTGATTTGGATATTTTATATCGTCTGTAGCTACTCCATAAGATTCTATCCCTAGCATATTTGCTATATATAAAGATCTATATAAATGATATTTTTGAGTTACAATAACAATTTTTTCAGTCTTAAAAATTTCTTTTGCGCGATATATACTATCATATGAAGATATTCCATAATGATCCATAAAAATATCTTCTGAAGGTATTCCATTTTCTATTAAATAATTTTTCATAACGTTTACTTCATCATAGTCTTCTTGAGTATGATCGCCACTTACTAAAATTTTTTTTGAAATACCACTATTATATAGTTTAATACCAGTTATTAGACGATCTTCTAACATGGCACTAGGTTTTTTATTTTGAATACTTGCTCCTAGAATTAAAATACAGTCAATATCATCTTGTGGGACTTTTTCTAGTGGTAATATTTTATTTTTAGTACTAAAAATCATATATGCATTAATTAAGCATAGTGATACTGCTAATAACAATGTCATCTTTATTATTATCTTTATTAATTTTTTCATAGCTACCTCATATTAAGTATAACATTAAATAGAAAAAAACACAAATCCTTGTGCCTTTTCTATCACATATAGTGACACTTAATTATATTATTTATTTATTATATTTATGACAAAATTATCTTGGTATTTTTAAAATTTGATTAATACTTAAATTATTGGTTGTAAGATTATTTAATTTCTTTATTTCATCAACGGTTACATTATATTTGTTAGCGATTGAATATAGGGTATCGCCTTTTACTACTGTATAGGTTATTATAGCTTCAGATTCTCCATTAGCAGGAATATTTAATTTCATTCCAATACTTAAATTATTAGTTGATAAATTATTTAGTTTTTTAATTTCATCAACGGTTACGTTATATTTGTTAGCTATTGAATATAAGGTATCGCCTTTTACCACTGTATAAGCAATTACATCTTGGAGTTCTTCTTTGATTGGAATATTTAATTTCATTCCTATACTTAAATTATTAGATGTGAGATTATTTAACTTCTTTATTTCATCAATGGTTACATTATATTTGTTAGCTATTGAATATAGGGTATCTCCTTTTACCACTGTATATGATATTTCTTTTTCTAAATCTTCAGATTCTTCTTTGATTGGAATACTTAATTTCATGCCGATACTTAAATTATTGGTTGAAATATTATTTAACTTTTTGATTTCATCAACAGTTACATTATATTTACTAGCAATTGAATATAAGGTATCTCCTTTTTTAACAGTATATATATTGGTAGGATTTATGTATGATGCAATACTGTCTACAATTATATCAATAGCTTTTTCATAATCTGTAGCATCTAGATATTCAATAATAATTGTTTCATTGGGATTGGTATTTCTTATAACACTATAATAGTCTAACATTGTTGCAGTTGGTAATCTTCTTTGATAATAATTATCAACAGTAATATCTTGGGCTTCTAAATTATTACTTATTAAACTAGCTAATTTATCACTATTTCTTAATGGATATATTATATTAAATTCGCCATCTTCAGATATCCTATTTTGAATAATTATATCATTATTGTTTTTTATTTCATTAATAATACTATTTCTCTCATCATCGGTTAAAGAAACATCATTTGTTCTTATTAGCTCAGTTTCAATTCCTTTTTTTGAGAAAGAATCTTTCATATAGTTAGAAATATTTAATAAAATATTTTTTTCATATTGACCATTAATATTTTTTCCAGTATCATTACCTCCGCGGTATGGGTCAATAATAATTTTCATAATACATCACCTAGTTAATTATATTTTTATATTAATAAAAAATAACTTTTAATATAAAAGAGGCTTAATAGTAAGCCTCATATTTATTTTAACTAACTGTTGTTCCAGTAAAGTTCTCTGTTTTGGCACCAATATATCCGACAAATTCAGAATTAAGAACACTATTGTCTACCATATTTCCATCTATCCATAAGTAAATAGTAAAACTGGTATTTTCTTCAGTTAAAGGATAATTTTCAACGACATTAACTATGCTATTATCAGTGTCATTGATATTTAAAAAGTTTCCTTTATTGGTGTATACTTGATCATTATTTTGTATTCCTACAACTTCCCAAATAAATCCTTCAATGGCTAAATTAGGAGTTATTTTTTCTACATCAATATATATTGTTCCTGCGGCTAAGGCACTATTCTCAGCCATTTTTATATTTACTGTCGTACTAAGTCCATCTTCTTTTTGTTTACCAATTTTTAATGGGCCATTAATAGTTGTTCCTCCAGTATAAATAACTTCAAATTTCTTAGATTCAGAATTGACAGAGTTCTCATTACCACTTGAACTTGATGCTAAATAAGAGAATGTTGCTCCAACAATGATTGCTGATAGTAATAAAACGGCTAATATATAACATATAATTTTTTTCAACATTTTATTACCTTCTTTCTACTTTTTTACAGCGCTATTAACATTTATTTTGCCACTAAAATTCTTATTCATCAAATTATTTTGATTTGTGTTATCTTCACTTAACCAAATATATAATTCATAATTATATGTTTTAGGATAAGAGTCAGGGGTAATTATTGTCATAGGTAGTAGTTTTAATGTCGTATCATTTCCAATATTGCTAAAGTCCCCACTAGCAACAGTGATGTCATCTTGTAGTAATTCATATTTATAATTTTTTATTTTAAGTTTTGGATCTATAGCAATATTTATTAGTGATATTTCTATTCCAACTTCATATTGTTTTAAATTTTCATTGACAGTAATTGTAAAACTATTTTTATTTGCATAATTATATCTATCTTCATCATAAATAGGCATATTTTGACTTGCTTTAATATATTCTGTTTGCGAAAAAATTACCGTTGGTACTTCTTTAATAGTATTTCCAGATACATTAGTTTGTGCATCCTTATAAGCATACCAACTATAAGTAGCCCCAAATGTAAGGATAACTATTGTGACAATAGTGAACGTAAGTATAATTATCATTTTTTTAAATTCCACTTTATCACCCTCACTCTACTATTTACTATATAATGATACCATAATTTAAAAATAATATCAATGTTATCTTTTTATTTTATAAAAAAGAACTCTTTATAACTTACTTAGAGTTCTTACCATTTGATATGAATAGCCCATTTCATTATCATACCAGGCAACAATGTGGACTAGCTGTTTTCCATCTACTTCAATTATATTAGTTAAATTACCATCGACAGTGGCTCCATAGGTTGAAGATATTATATCAGATGATACTATTGGATCATCTGTGTAATTTATAGTTTCATTCATGTTATTTTTAAAAGTTTCGTTAATTTTTTCTTTGGTTACATTTTCTTTTAATTCGACAACTAAATCAACTAGTGAACCATCTGATACTGGTACTCGTATTGCTGAGCCTAGTATTTTGCCATCTAAATTAGGTAATACTTTGCCAATTGCTTTAGCGGCTCCAGTTGATGTTGGGACTATGTTCATTGCACAAGCTCTACCACGTCTTTCATAAATTCCTTTTTTGTGGGCTACATCAAGGGTCACTTGATCGTTTGTATATGCATGGATAGTTGTCATATTGCCCTTTACTATTTTAAAATTATCGTCTAATACTTTTAATACTGGTGCTAGACAATTGGTCGTACAAGAAGCAGCTGAAACAATAATGTCATCTTCAGTTAAAATATCATCATTAACGTTATATACAACTGTTTTCATATCCCCTTTTCCAGGTGCTGATATTAATACTTTTTTTGCTCCTGAATTAATGTGAAGCATAGCTTTTTCTTTACTTGTAAATTTTCCAGTACATTCTAATACTACATCAATGGCTAATTCTTTCCATGGCAAGTTTGATGGATCTAGCTCGCTAAAAACCCTCACTTTATGATTATCAACATAAATAAAAGCATCATCATAAGTTACATTTTTATCATACCTTCCATGATTTGTGTCATATTTAAGTAAATATGATAATTCTTCTGGTGTCGATAAGTCATTGATTGCTACTACTTCCATGTCATCTAATTGTTCAATAATTCTAAACACTAATCTTCCTATTCTTCCAAAACCATTAATTGCTATTTTTTTCATAATTACCTCATTTCTATTTTATTAAGATTTCCCCATTTTGGGCTAAATCTTTAATTTCTCCTTTTTCAAATCCTACTAGAGCTCCTACTAATATGTCAATTTGTGTATCACTATTGTTAACTATTTTTAAAGAGATACTTCTTGTCTGATTTGGTTTAATAATATTTTCTAATAAATCAAGTGAATCTTCTGATAAACTTACTATTAAACCATCAACTTGGGTATTTGGTTCTATCATGTAATAATACATACCATATTTTACTGTTTGTGAATAAGTATTTGTTAGAACTATATCAACATATTTTTCTTCGTTTGGATTTATAATTATTTCTTTATTTGATTTTTCTTTTAATTGATATATAAAATTATAATTGGCTTCGGACTCTTCTAAAGTTGTATCTTCTTGATTATAAGCAAATGTTGTATATAGTGTTATTGAGCTTAATACAAGAAAAAATAATAAAATAATAATTATTGTTCTTTTTTTCATAATACCTCCTTCTTATTTTTAACAATTAAAATCTTTTTATGTTTTAATTAATCAAAAAGTTAATAATATCTGAAAAATTTAATCCCCATATATATAAAATTATTCCGGCCATGCTCAAGAAAGGTCCAAAGGGTATTATATTATCTTTTTTAAATATTAGTAAAAATAGAGCAATTGGAAAAGCAATAAATGTTGCAAAGAAAATATTACATATGGACATTGGATATCCTATTACTAATCCTACTAAAAACATTAGTTTTATATCTCCTCCGCCAAGAGACTCTT
The DNA here is from genome assembly GCA_944350315.1 of uncultured Bacilli bacterium. Classification (GTDB taxonomy): domain Bacteria; phylum Bacillota_I; class Bacilli_A; order RF39; family UBA660; genus RUG705. The sequence continues at coordinate 9,868 of CALVON010000025.1, forward strand.
GTTTAAACATGATATCACCAATTTTTTTTATCAATATCATAGTTATAAATGAGCCTAATCCAGATGCAACTTTAAAAGCTGTTTCATATAGGCCAATATCTATTATGTCAACAACAATGATAGAAAATATAGCAATAATTAATACTTCATCTAAAATTATCATATATTCAATATCACTTATAATAATTATTATTAGACTAGAGACAAAGATGAGAGCTACTATCAACTGAAGTGAATAACCAAATACATGGTAACAGACGGCAAATAATATACCCGTACATATCTCCATTAAAATATAACTAATTGGCATTTTTGCTTTACACTTTCGACATTTACCACCTTGTATTAAGTAAGATATAATAGGTATTAGTTCATACCATTTTAAATAGTGATTACAATTTTCACAATGTGATGGTGGGCTAATAATCGATTTTCCTTTGGATAATCTCGAAGCTATCACGTGATAAAACGAGCCCATAACACTACCGAATACGAAAAAAATAGTTAAGTATAAGTATTCCATATAAAACTCCCCTTATATAATTGTGCTATATATATCAAACATAGGTACTACAACAGCTAATAAGATAATTCCTACAATAACTGCTAACATGATTATCATGACAGGTTCTATTAAACTTTTAAGTCTAGATATAATATTAGTTTGTTCTTCTTGATAATATGCGGCAACATGTTCCATCATTTCACCTAGTTTACCAGTTTTTTCACCAGTTACTAACATTTCATAGGCAGTTTCTGGAAATGCCCAATGATTTTTAAAAGCGACAGACACGCCATTTCCTTTACTTAAATTATTAATTGAGTCATTAATTATTTTTTTATAAATTTCATTTTCAGTAATTCTACTTAAAATATCCATACTATCAGTTATAAAGACATCATGCTTAATCAAAGTAGAAAAGGTACTGGTAAATATTACTAATTGATTATATTTAATAATATCCTTAACAACAGGAATATGCATAACAATATATTGAAGATAATATTTGAATTTTTTAGATGTTTTATAAAAGGTTGTAATTGATAAAACAATAATTAAAATTATTCCTAAAATAAAATACCAATAATTAGTTACAAACTCACTCATATTCATAATACTAATAGTTATTTGTGGTAAATTTGAGCCTGTTGTTTCATACATTGATGTAAATGATGGAACAACATATGTTATAACAAAGGTTAAAACAGCTACTGCAAAAATCATTAAAACAGAAGGATATGTCATAGCATTGATAATTTGCTTACGATTACTATCTTGTCTTTTATAGTAAGCGGCCATATCATCAAGAACCTCAGTTAAGTCTCCGGTCATTTCTGATGTCTTTAACATATTAATTAACATTTTAGGAAAAACTTTTCCTTGCTTTTCTAGGCATTGACTAAAAGATAGTCCTCTATTTAGATTAAAGACAATTCTTCTATATAGCATTTGTACACTTCTTTTTTTACTTTGATGGCTTAATATTTCCATTGAATCAAGAAGTGGTATACCTGATTTTACATAAGTAGATAATTGAGTTAAAAAGAATGTTAAATCTTTAGAACTCATTTTTCTAGTAGATGATAAATTTGCTAGGCCTAAACTAGTAGATAGTTTATCTTCTTCAATAGAAATAATTTCATACCCTTTATTTAAAAGAAAAGACTCTACGCTAACTTTGTTTTCAGCATCAAAGTAGCTTTCAATTATTTTCCCATCAGATTGTCTCACTTTGTATTTATATCTTTTTAGTTTATTGCTTGTATCATTGGTGGTTTTATCATTTAAATTGTTATTTAATTGATTAACAGGATTAATTAGTTTAGTATTATTTCCATTATTGTACATATTAGGATTTTGACTATTATTCACAATTTCACCACCTTTTACTTTTTACTTATATTATAATTGTATCACAAATATTATTTTTTTTAAAACTTTTTTTATATTTTTACATATATTAGTATAGGAAGGGATATTAATATGAATCCACAAAGATTTTTTATACCAAATATGTATAATATGAGAATGCCTGCTGCTTCAATGATGAGAATGGGAAGTACGGGATCTAGAGGAATTGGTTTATTTAATAGACTGGGAATTAATTTTAAAAATTTTAGTTTTAGTGGGTTACTTAGTGGTGCTAATAAAACTTTAAACGTTGTCAATCAAACAATTCCACTTGTTAGACAAGCAAAACCGATGGTAAACAATGTAAGATCAATGTTAAAACTAGCAAGAGCATTTGGAAATGAGACTATTTCTAAAAATAATGCTAATAATATAGAAAATAATAAAATGAGTAATAATATAAATATTACAAACACCAATAGTAATGGTAAAGAGATAATTGATAATAATGTGAATAATTATTATGATAATTATCCTAATTTCTTTATATAAAAAGGACTTTATGTTTTTAAATAAAGTCCTTTTTCTATCCTAATTGTCTTATAATTCCTGACCACTCAAGAGTAAAATTTAAATTTTGCATGGAATCGGTATTATTATTACCAATATTAATATGTTCATATGCCGAATCTAACCATATATATAAATATAAAGGTTGAATTTGGGTTTCTGTACTAATATTTGAAGATATATTATTTTGAATGGTAATTAAATTTTGAGGTAAATTATGATAATCTACATTTGAAAAGTCTCCACTTTGAATAATACCAGTAGTACAACTATTTTCAGTATTAGTAATAACCCATTTCAAATAACTTAATTGTTCATTAGTAGGATTACCATTATTAGCAGTAAAACTAGTAATATCTAGATTAGCAACAATTTCTCCACTAATATCAGTATTGTTAATATATGTTATAGTGATTTCTTTTTGAAGGGCATCGGAACTCAAACAATTTGATGTTGGTATTAAAGAATTAATATCAATACTACTACCACCATCTATTTTAGCAGACATATTAGACGTATCTCCTTCAACTTTTAAAGAAATACTAGTTTCTTCTTCTTCACTAGTCATCCATTGCCAATATGCAAAAGTTGCCCCAGCTATAACTACAATAATCAAGATAGCAATAATTGTTGAAAAAATAAATTTTTTTTTCATTTATATAATCCTAATTATGAGATTGTTCAGCAGAAGCATGAATATATCCACTATAACTATTTTGATCAGGAGTTTCTAATATATCGTTAGTTATTAGGCTACCATCTAACCAAAAATAAACAAAGTAATATCTATTTGCTGTTGTTAAATCATTAGGATCTACGTACAAATCTTTTTCACCACTAGCGTTAATAGTACCTGTAGCTACAGCTTGTGAAAAATCGGTTGTACAACTAGAAGCTTCAGTAGAACTTGTACATACAGCATAATTTAGAGCACCTGAGGTTGTTAATAAGGTATCAGAATTAGTAGTTAATTTTACAGTTAATTTACCTGCTACGGAATTAGTTGAAAGTTTAGCTGATACAGTTCTAACTGCTGCACTTTCAGGAGTACCAGTACTTAAAATAGGTACATCGTCTAAAGTTTGTGCACCGACATAATCAATTACAAAATTACCAGTAATAGTATTATAATTACCATTTGTTATGTTCGCACTAAATGTTAACCATGCAAAAGTAGCTCCTGCTATTAACACTATAAAAAATATTACGCCGATTATTGTTCCAATCAATTTTTTCTTATCCATTTCTTACCTCCATTAATTTTACTTATATTTATTATATCATAAAATATTAATAATTTATATATTTTTTTATAAGTAGCCTACCCCGTGCCCGGTTTGCAAAAAAAGAGGCAAACCGGGCACGACTCCATTTCGTATTTTTCTGCTACCTATTTATCTTTTCTTATTGTCATAACCTCCGTTTCTAAAGAGCATGTCGCTACGCTCCTATGCCGAAAACCAAGTGGGCGGCGCTGCCAGAGTACGCATTACCATAATTGCTGCGGAAGTAGAAGACGCCCGCACCAACCCCAGCGTGGCAGTAACCACCACGACCGAACCACGGATGACTTGAAGAAACGAAACTGGCATAATCACTATACCATGATTTTGTTTCTGATAAAGCATGCCCAAAACATACTCCACCATTACAAGCCGTTAAACTACTTGTTGTGGTATATTTATCATAATATTTGCTTACTGGAAATGCACTAAAGCCACTATTACTTGCTGTATTATTATAATTTCCCATTACATATTCATATGCTCCACCAGACATATCATATACTCCAGTAATATTTCCTGTGGTACTTGCTACCTTAGTTAAATCTCTTGTTGATGATTTAGTATTTGTATTATAATTTAACAAGTATCCATCCCAGGTATAAAAACCATATGTATTATACTGAGTTGTTGATGTTTGATCTGTATATGTCCCATTTATTGGGGTACTTCCTCCAACATTTCCACCACTTCTTCCCGTATAATATCCACTGCTATTATTTATATATACTTCTCTATTTACACCATATTTTGAGTGTGATAAATAGGCTACGGCTCCCCACTCACTATTTTTCATCATATGACTATCAGTATCTGTAGTTAACCCATAAACTGATGAACCAGTAAATGTCACTTCACTTCCTGATAATGTACCTCCAGCAAATATCAAGGCTGTTTGAAACTGTGCTGACACATTTTGATCTCTTAATGACGTCACATCCGGTAATACTGTTGGCACTGAGTCACTTCCTGTTGTTTCAAACTTACCTACCCATATACCTGATAACTCTTCTCCTGCATCTCTTACTCCATCACTATCATCATCCCACCAAAAGGCTGGATGGGTAATATATTCTCCTACTTGAGTGCCTGTTGATATTTCATCTTTTGATTCAAATACGATTTCTATTTCTTGTTCTTGTCCTCTACTACTTTCTTGTAGTGTCCATATTTTATATTTATATCTTGGTATCCATACAAGGTATGCTAATATATCTGATTGATCTACTTCTACACCAGATGTGTTTAGATATGTATCTCTTGATGATTCTGTTACTAGTATTGCATTAGCCCATTCTTTATTTGAATAATTATACCAACTACTATCATCTGCTGATACTGTTTTTATTATGGTATTATCTCCTGATACATCAAATGTTATTGGTATCATTCCTTCATCTAATAATGGATTACTTGGCTTAACTTCTGACGATACATCTGTACAACTTCCATTTAATGATAAACTAAATGATTGATTCATTGTTGATGATGATTCTTCTTTAGCATCTAACCATATCCATAAATAAAATGTTACTGGATTTGATGAAGAATATTCATTTTCTGTAAATAATCTAATTTTATCTCCAGCTTGTTTTCCTTTAAAATTACCTGATACTACAACGTCTTGATATGGACTAGTATCAGTAGTAGTAAATGAATACATAAAATTATCACTATTAGATAGGCCTGTACCGATACTATTTATATCTAACCATAAATCCATATAGATAGTTTTATCTGCTACATTAATTGTTGGTGTTACGGTTACTGTTCTTTTTATATAGTTAGCACTATTTTCTTCCGTCACTTCTGTTGGTACTAAAGTAACATCACCTTGACTTATATTACCCCCACCATCAGCTGCACATGAAAAATCTGATTCTAATGTAAATACTACATTAGTTTTTTGTTCTTCACTAGTTTGCCATCTCCAATAAGCAAGTGTTCCCCCTAATATTGTAAATATTACTGTTAATATTGATAATGTAATTATTATTTTTTTATTTCTATCCATATATTACTCTCCTTTACTATCTTAATATAAATTATACTTTATATTTTTATTTTTGTCTATGAACAATTTACATATTATTTTATTTTTTTAACAATAAAATATTTACAATCTGGGGCACAATTTTGTGTAAGATATGTAGATACATTTTTATAATTATTTATTTTATTTACTTTTTTAGATTTAGGGTCATAGAAGCCTTTCAATCTTAGTTTACCATAGGCTATATCTCCAACTACATAGTCATAGTCATAAAAATAATCTGTACATTTTGATAAAAATTCTTCTTCATTAAAAGCATCTTTATAATCTTTTATTAATTCATATGTATTATTATTTAATTCTATTTTCATGTTTACTCCTTGTTATAGTCTTTAGAAAAGGCGGATTTTATTTGATTATATTTATTTATATTTGATGCCGAATTCCATGTCATAAAACCTCCAGTTAAACCTGCATCAACTAAGGCCCTAGCTTGGTCACTTATTTTTTCTGCACCATAAGTTACAGTAGGATTCCAATATGGAGTGTCATATGCTGTTATCCATGTTCTAGCGACTGCTGGAGTGGGTATTTCGGTTTGTCTTTCCGCAGCACCTTTTGCCCAGTTATAGACTGTTTGATAAGCATTTGTCCAAGTATCAGTAGTTCTACCGAAATGATCGGTATATGGCATTGAACTTATCACGTCTACTATATTAGATATTGCTGGCCAATATTGTCCATATGAAGTTACATAAGTTCCTGAACATTCTCCAAAAACATCAACTGATAAATAAACTTCTTTTTTATGTATTTGATCGGTTGCATAATATAAGAAATTTTGGATGGTTTCGGCTTTTTCTTCGTTATATTTATTTTTGAAATCTGTATTACTATTTTGTGACATATTATAAGCATCTTCTGGGAATCTAACATAGTCAAATTGAATTTCATTAAATCCCATATCGTCAATTGCTTGAATTGCTAGAGCAACATTATATTCCCAAGCTCCCCTACTATAACCTGATGGCCATAATCTTGATGATACAGGTGAACTAATACAATCTTCTAGATGGTCTTTTCCATAATGTGAATCATTAAAAACAACAATTCTTCCAATAACATATATTCCCGCTTCTTTTATTTTATCAATTGCATTTTTATAAGTATCATAACTATTAATAGCATTATTATAGGCAGTTTGTGAATATTCTTTAGCTATTTCCATAGGATAAGCCAATGCTCCATCTTTTAAATCTACGACAATAGCATTAACACCACTAGAAGTGGCTATTTCTAAATACTTATCTATGTTACCAATAACATTAGCACCAGCGTTTAAATACATAGATTTGGCATTTTTTAATAATGGATTATTTTCAAATTCTACTTTTTCATATGGATAGTAATCTAAGGTTGAAGCTTTTCCCCCATATAATTCTCTAGAATATTTTCTATCTTTATGAATATCATATGTACCCGATTCATTATAATTTGCTTGAGCTAATTCTTCATTATCTACTAAATATTTAGCATATACCCATCCGGTTATATCATCTTTTTTTATTTTGTACATATTAACTAATCCTTGGTTATCTATTTTATCATAGTCTAATATTTCTAATTTATTTCCTTTTTTAATAAATGATTCTATCTTATAATCTTCATTATTTTGATATACAGTTACTGATGTTCTTACATATTTTTCAGTTTCTTTTACAACATCATCTTTATCTTTAGTTAAATTATCTTTAGCTATAAAATATTTTTGGTCATTATAAGTTATTTCTATATATTTTATATCATCTACTATTTTTTCTTTATCTTGTGATTTTATTTTTGTTCCTCTATAAATATCGGTGTCTTCAGTCATTTTATTTTCTTCTTCATTATATTTATATAACTTTACAACATTGGTTGTAGATGAGATATAATATGTTTTAGTTATAATATTATTTTTAGGATATTTTATTAATTCAAAAAGAGATATTCCTAATATTAATAATATAAATATAGCAATTATTAATCTTTTAATATTTAATTTTTTCTTTTTACTTTTTCTTAGTCTATCTGACATATTATCACCTATGATTAGTATAGCATAGATTGATATTTTTTTCTACATTAATTTTTGTTGAATATTATTATTTTTTTTGATAAAATTTTTATTAGAGATGATAGAGATGTATTTGGTTTATGATAATAAAAAAATAAAATTAGTTGAGTGCAAAAGTTTCTTTTCACGATTAAGAGGGTTTATGGGGGTTAAAGAGATAAATTTAGCAATTGTTTTTAATAGATGTAATAGTATTCATACTTTTTTTATGAAGAGTAATATTGATGTTATAATGTGTGATAAGGATAATAATATTTTGTTTTATTTTAATAATTTAGATAAAAATAAAATAATTTGGCCTAAAAAAAAGGTATATAGAACAATTGAGTTGCCTGTTAATTATTTTAATATAAAAATTAATAAAAAGATAAGGATGGAAAAAGAATGAAAATAACAATACTGGGATCTGGGGCTTATGGTCTTGCTTTAGCTAAAATAATTGATGAGAATGGTTATGATGTTAATTTATGGACAAAAGTTTTAAATGAGTATAATGTAATTAATAATAAAGAAAAAGATAATAGTATTCTTAATGGTTTTGTATTAAGTAGAAAAATGAATATCACTATGGATATGCAAGAAGCTGTTTATGGGGCAAAGATTATTTTTATTGCTACTTCAATTAAGTATATTGATGATATTTTAGACGAATTAGTACTTTATTATGATAAATCTATGATTATTTGTATTGCTTGTAAAGGAATATGTGATAATGAGTTATATTTACCGTACGATTTAGTAGTTAATAAATTAAAGAGCAAGAATGTCTGTGTTATATCTGGAGGTACTTTTGCAAAAGATATGATTAAAGATATACCAATGGCTTTGACTGTTACTTCAAATGATAATGAAAATATAGTTAAAAAAGTATTAGAAAATAAAAATTTAAAAATAGAAGTTTCTAGTGATATTATTGGTGTTGAATTATGTGGAGCTATTAAAAATATATTAGCTATTGGATGTGGAATAATCGATGGATATGGATTGCCTATTACTTCTAAGTGTATGTATATGAGTAAGGTAATTAATGAATTGGTTTTGGTTATATCTTTATTAGGTGGAAAAAAAGAGACTATTTTAAGCTATGCTGGTATTGGTGATATATGGCTTACATGTAATTCTTTTAATAGTAGAAATTATACTTTGGGATATATTATTGGTAGTAATAAAGATAAGGAAGAAATTGACAATTATATTGAAAGTAATACTATAGAGGGGTTATATACACTTAATATTTTTTATAATGTTATTAATGAAAAGAAAATTAATATGAATATTATTAATGTTTTATATAAAATTATATATCAAGAAGGAGATATTAAATTAATTTTAGAATATTTAACTAAATAAAAAGGTATTATAATCTAATAATACCCTTTTTTATGCTTTAATAATACTTTTTAATTTTTTAATAACTTTTTTTTCAATTCTTGATATATATGATTGACTTATTCCTAAGAGAGTGGCAACATCTTTTTGAGTCATTTCTTTTTTATTGTTTAGACCATATCTTAATTCAATAATTTCTTTATCTCGAGGATTTAATTTTTCAATTTCTTCTAACATCATATTTTTATCTAACTCATCATCTAATCCTTTAGTAACAATATCTTTATCTGTACCTAGTACGTCTTCTAGATGAAGTTCATTACCATCGGAATCATAACTTAAGCTATCTTCAAAACTAACTTCAGTTTTCTTTCTTTTTATTTTTCTTAAATGCATTAATATTTCATTATCAATACATCTTGAGGCATATGTTGCCAATTTTATATTTTTATCTAAACGATATGTATTTACGGCTTTTATTAAACCAATTGTGCCAATTGATACTAAATCTTCTAAATCAGTTTTTGTATTATCATATTTTTTAGCTAAAAAGACAACTAATCTTAAATTATGTTCGATTAATTTATTTCTAGCATATTCATCATTATTCATAGCTCTTTCTACATATTTTATTTCTTCTTCTTTACTTAATGGTTCTGGTAAAATATCGGTACTTCCTACAAAAAGAATTCTTTGATATTTTTTTAATATTTTTAATAATATTTTTCTAATCATATTTATATCCTTTCTAATAATTCTTTATTCAAAATACAGTCTGCTCCTTCTATTCCAACTTCATCAATTAATCCTATTAATACTTTTTTTCGATAACCTATTTTATCAATATATATTTTTTCCGGCTTAAAACATTTTAAAATACCATGATTATCAATGGTGTTATATGGAACATATATTATTTTTTCAAATTGATAATTAATTTTATTTTTATCTACTAAAATAATGGGTTTTTTTAAATATGGATCTTTTAATATATTTCCTGTATCTAGATATGATGTTAAGGTTATTTTAGGTTTGTCTTTTAAGTATATGTCTATTTGATAGTAATTAGAATATTTATAGTTTATTTTGATGATACTTTTAGTATATAGACGAGTAATTATTGGCGATAAGATTATTAAGATAATAAAATTTAAAAAGAAATTATCTATTTTGGGTAATAAGTTTACATTTATTAAATAGATTGTTCCTGCTAAAAAAATACTTATTAAAAATAGATATATTACATTTTTAATAGTATATATTAAATCTTTATATTTAAAAGAAATAATTGACATAATAAAGGAGAAAAAAATAGATATTAGAAAGTTAACAATACTACTTATATTGGTGAAGAGAAATATTAAAGGAATACAGCCAATCATTGATGATATAATTACTTTATAAATTTTAGTTATTCTATTTAATAAAATTGCTACTCCTATTAATAGGCAATAATTTAATATTAAATTTTCAATAACTAATAAATCTACATAGACCATATCAATCACCTTTTTAAGTATATAATAATAAATATGAATAATATGTCAAAAAGAGTTAACAAAAATTGTTAACTCTCATCTATATAAACGCAAGTCTTGCGAACTCACGGCACAATATATATTATGCTTAATATTTATAAATTTTTACATTAAATAATTATCTTTTCTAATTTATTATATTCATTTTTTTCTAAGTTGATACTATTTTTCTTCTTTTTTATCTTTTAATCTTTTTTTGGGGATACTAAAGGTTCTCTATAACTCATAAAATTTATAAAATCGTCATCTTCGATGTTAGATAATAATTGTCTTAATTTTTCTATATCAAGTAAATTTAAATATGCTAATATGGTTTCTTTATCTAAAGATTTTATATATGATTTTTTAATATAACTAATATATTTTTTCTTCATATCACTAAATGGTGAAATGTTATTTAAGTATTCATAATAGTTTTCAAGAATAAATTTTAAATAATCCTTCATTAAACTTCTATCTTTGCTAAAATCAAGATGTAATGTTATTGCATAACACAATATTCCTTTTAGAGATTCTTCTTTAAAATTAATGACAAATTCTAAGGATATACTATCATCATTTAAGTAAGCAGAACGAATTACTTCATGACTAGATAAAATAAAGTCAATTAATTGTTTTAAATCTGCTAAGCTAAGTTTTTCGCTATATTGTGTTGATTCATTTAAAGGTGTTTTTGCAGTTTTTGTTCCGTGAAGATAAGAGATGTATGTTTTGTTATTGATAAATTTAATTATTATTTCAAGTTCTGGAGCAACACTATCTTCTAATAAAGATATTCTGTTTTCTACATATGGGTAATGTTTTAAAATAGTATTTTTAATAATATCAAAAATATTTATTTCACTTGGCATTATTTCTTTCATGATCCCTCCTTGGGGTTTATTATATCATAATTTTAATTAATTATGGTTTATAATTATAAATTTGATAATTATTATCTTTAATGTTTATTTCTATGCTTCCATTTATATCGGTTCGATGGATGGTACAATAATTATATAATGTATTTAACACTTCATTACTGGGATGATGATACCAATTATTTTTCCCTACAGAAATTATACAATTTTGAGGATTAATGGTGTCGATAAAGAATTTACTAGAAGAAGTATTTGAACCATGATGAGCAATTTTTATAAAATCAATGTCTTGTAAATTATATTTTGCAATCAAAGAATCTTCTACCTTACTACTAGCATCACCCATAAATAAAAATTTAAAATTATTTATTTTAGTATAAATAATAATTGAATTATCATTTTCATCTTTATAGTTATTATTATTTAAGAAATATAACTTATTATTTGATATATTTAATTCTTTAGGACAACTATAGTAAGGAATTTCTTTTTTATCTAATATTTTTTTTAAGTTTTGTTCTGATTCATTAAAATCTCCACAATTGAAAATTATTTTTTTGACTTTAAAATTTTCGACTAAATTAATCGCTTCTCCAAGATGATCATAATCTCCATGAGTTAAGATTAAGTAATCAATTTGATTAATTCCAATACTTTTTAGATATGGAATTATTTTATCTATAGCTATACTATAACTACTATTTATTAAGCCTCCAGTATCTATTAAAATATTTCCTTTATTATATGGATATTTGATAAAAATAGAATCTCCTTGGCCTACGTCTAAATATGTTATTTTAGTATAAGGGTTTAAATAGATATTGTATTTGTGTAGCAAAATAATAAAAAATATATAAATATGCTTTTTATTATTTAAAAATAAAATAATAAAAAGATAGTAAATTATAATTAATAGAAAATGCGGTTTTGAGAAATTAACTATTCCTAAATGATATTTGGATATAATTAAAGAGATATTTTGCAATAAGTTTGTGGCTATCTTTAAAATTATTGATAGTTTAGGAATAATTAAGCTAATTAATGATAAGGGAAATATTATTATACTTACAAAAGGAATAAATATAATATTTAAGATAATGGATAAAAAATTTACTTGGTAAAAATTATAAAGACATATTGGCAATGAAATTAAAAAAGAAATTAAAGATGTATAGAATGATTTTAATATTTTATTGTTAATAGTAGATATTTTTTTACTATACAATACTAAAAAAAATGATATTAAATATGAATATTGAAATGATATGTTATAGAGGTAAAACGGGTTTATGATAAGCATAATTATTAATACAATAAGCATAATATCAAGTTTTTTTATTTTTAAATTAAATAATTTATTGAAAGAAAAAATAATATACATAGTAATACTTCTTATAACAGATGGTGAAGAACCAATAAGAATAGCATAAAATAATAGAAAAGTAATTACTACTCCATAGTTATAATAATTATTGTAAGAAATTCTTTTGACGAAATAAAAGATAATAGAAGCAAAAAGGCTGATATGCATTCCTGATATTGAAAATAAATGTGATATTCCATTTTCACGAAAACTTTCTAAAATCTTTTCATCTAATAATGAAGAATCTCCAAGAATAAAGATACTTATGTATTCATTAGCGTTTGTTATGTTAGCAATATGATTAGCAATTTTTTCTTTTAAGTAATATATAATATTAGTATTGTTAGAAATTTTTTTAATGCTACTTGCTGTTAGAGTATAATAAATGCCATTATAAGATAAGTATTTTTTATAGTTAAAAAGATTAGGAATAGTGTTATTTGAAGGTTCTTTTAAATTACCTACTACATATATTTTATCTCCTAAAGAAATATCTTCTTCTAATGTATCATAATAATTTACAACTAGTTTTTCTTTGCCTAAAATATAGATAGTTGTTTTTTCTTCAGTTATTTTTATTTTATATACCTTGCCATAAAATTCTGTATCGGATATATTATAAATACTTTTTGAGGTTATAAAATTTGTTTTTACAAGAGCAAACAAGACAGTAAATAAACAAAATATTTTAAATAAATATTTATGTTGTAATATATATCTTAATCTCTTCGTATGTCTTTTCACCAATTCCATCAACATTTAATAATTCTTCAATACTTTTAAAATCGCCATTCTTTTCTCGATAGTCAATAATAGTTTTTGCTTTAGATTCTCCTATTCCTGGTAATGTTTGTAATTGTTCTAGGGTTGCTGTATTAATATTTATTAGTTTTGAATCATTATTACCTATTTCATCGGTTATTTCCGTATTGATACAACCATCATTTTTTATATTAGGACAAACGCATTCGCTTTCTACATATTTTATTACAGTATCTACTACATTTGAATTTTTAACTTCTTCGTTAGTGTAAATTATAATAACCATCTCATCAGTTATTTTTTTAGCTAAATTTATAACTGATGTATTGGCATCTTCATTTAATCCTCCTGCTAAAGATATTACATCATTAACGTATTTACCACACTCTATTTGATATACTCCAGGTTTTTTTACTGCCCCTTTAATATCTACTGTACATTCTTGTATTTGATTATCATCTTTTTCTACAATGTCATTTAGTAATAGATCTTCTGTTTCATTTTCTAATTGATATTCATTATTATTTAGATTTTTTTGTATAATAAATAGGATTATTATTATAATGCATACTATAAAAAGGGTTATTAAGTATTTAAATTTTTTTATTATTTTCATTTTCCTCCTTTGGCTCTTCATATATATTATTATAAAAAAATTTAAATTTTTCTTTTAATTTTACAAAAAAAGCAAAAGTTTTTTTCTTTTACTTTTAATTATATTTTTTCTTTTTATTTTTTACTATCATTCTAATTATGTTAAGAAATAATAAAACGGAGATAATACCAATAAAATAAATTGTATAATTTTCTTTCTTTTTAATGTTTATAATGTAAGTCACTTTTTTTTCATCGTTAATAGTAATGGTAATAACACTACCATTTTTTAAATTTTCATTTCCTTTTATACTATATTTTTTAGAATCAATATTAATATTAAAAGATAATTTTTCTTCATTTCCTATTTTTAATGTATATTCTAATACATCTTTATCAAATCCTAATTTATAGCCAACAACTTCAATGTTAAGAGGATCAGGTTCTTTTTCTAAAACGGTTATTTTAGTTGAAGCGGTAATACTACCATCATCGTTTGAAATAGTAATAGTAGTAGTACCTGGCTTGATAGCTGTAATAATGCCATCTTCGACAGTAGCAACTGTTTCATCACTGCTTGTCCAGACAGGATTGTTAATACTTGATCCTTCTGGATAAGGAATAGTTTTTAAAGTTGTTTTTGTTCCAACATAAACATTTTGTTCTTCTAATGAAAAGGAAATTGATTCTATTGGAGGTGAGATGACAGTTACTTTGCATATTGCTGTCTTTTTACCTTCTTCACTAGTAACAGTAATATCTACTGTTCCTTTCTTAATTGCAGTAATGACACCATCTTTGACAGTAGCAATCTTTTTATCACTACTTTCCCAAGTAACATTTTTGTTTTCAGCATAATCTGGTTCATAAATAACTTTTAAAGTGTCTTCTTTTCCGGCTTCAAGAGTTAATTCTGTTTTATCTAGTTTTATGCTTTTTAATTCTTTAGAGAGAGCCGTAACCGTTACTTTACAGGTTGCTACATAACCTCCATCGTTTGATATAGCTCTTATCTCTGTAGTTCCTGCTTTTTTGGCGGTAACGTTGCCACTGCCATCTACAGTAGCAATACTTTCATCACTGCTTTTCCAAGTTATTTTTTTATCAGTTGCATTTGTTGGATTATAGGTAACAGATAACTTAGCGCTATTATTTTCTATTAATTCTAAACTATTTTTAATACTAATAGATTTTAAAGATATTTTATCAATAACGCTTATATGTAGGTATATTTTATTACTACTTTGGTATTCTGGATCTAATATTGTTATATAAGAATCGCCAACTTTCTTACCTGTAATCGTTCCATTTGAGCTTATACTTATTATATCTGGATTTGAACTTGAATAAACAAGATTTTTATTGCTTGCATTACCAGGGGAAAAATTAATACTTAATTGTTTACTTTCATTTAGCATTATTGTTTGAATTGAATTATTTAAACTTATATTCGTTATTGGTATATAATTTTTAATTACGGTAACATCACAGATAGCTTTATTGTTGTTAGCATCAGTAGCAGTTATTATGGCTGTTCCACTATTATAGGTAGTAAGTATCCCATTGTTGACACTAACTACATTAGGATTACTACTAGACCAAATAATAGCTGTCGTATCACCATCTTCAAAATTTACTTTGAGATTGTATTTTCTATTCATACCAGCCGTTAATGTTGATGGTGATATACTTATTCCTTTTGCATATACTTTACCGGTAAAAATTGTTAATACAAGTATTGCTACTAATAGACATTTTTTCTTCATGTTACCCCTCCTATTATAAATAAATTATAATATAAAAAAGGAAGTTAGTAAAGAAAAAGAGTTAATATTTTTCGGTTAACTCTAAAACTTCTTTATTTAATTGTTTTTGAACATCTTCATTGTCAATATTTTTTAAACATTTAGAAATTATCTTTCCTACTTTAATAAAATCTTCTTCGGTAAATCCTCTAGTTGTCATTGCAGGAGTTCCTAATCTTATTCCGGAAGTTTTCATTGGGCTTTCAGTTTCATTAGGAATGGTATTCTTGTTGACAGTTATATGGATTTTATCTAGGGCGGTTTCAGCTTCTTTTCCTGTTATACCTAATTTACTTTTTACATCTACTAACATTAAATGATTTTCTGTATCACCACTAACTATGCGAAAGCCTTCATCTTTTAATGTTTGACACAAAACTTTAGCATTTTTTACTACTTTTTGTTGATATTCTTTAAATTCTGGTTGTAAGGCTTCATAAAAACACTGAGCTTTGGCAGCAATGATATGCATTAAAGGGCCGCCTTGTATTCCTGGAAAAACAGTTTTATTTATCTTTTTGATTATTTCTTCACTATTTGTTAAAATAATTCCTCCTCGTGGTCCTCTTAAAGTTTTATGAGTGGTAGAGGTTACAACATCCGCATAAGGAACGGGATTAGGATGAAGGCCAGCGGCTACTAAGCCTGCTATATGGGCCATATCTACCATTAAATAAGCTCCTACGCTATCGGCAATTTCTCTAAATTTTTGGAAATCAATTATTCTAGAGTATGCACTGGCACCAGCAATTATCATTTTAGGCTTTTCTTTTTTTACTAGTTCTGCTAATTGTTCATAATTGATAGTTTCTGTTACGGGATCAACATCATAAGAAACTATTTCATAATCTTGCCCACTAAAGTTTAAACCGTGTCCATGGGTTAAGTGTCCTCCATGACTTAAATTCATTCCCATAACTTTATCTTTAGGATTTAATAAGGCACGATATACTGCCATATTAGCACTTGATCCAGAGTGTGGCTGTACATTCGCATATTGACAGTTAAAAATTTCTTTTAAGTATGAAATAGCCAATTCTTCTATCATATCCACATATTGGCAACCACCATAATATCTTTTGCCTGGATATCCTTCAGCATATTTGTTTGTAAAAATACTTCCTTGTAATTTCATGACATCTTTTGAAGCATAATTTTCACTTGCAATTAATTCAATATTGTTTTTTTCTCTTTCTTTTTCCAATCGTAATATTTTAGTTATTTTTTTATCCATTTTCTTACTCCTTTACTATTTTTCTAATAACTTTTTTGATAATTTGTATATTTTTTCAACCGATTTATTATCGTCTATTTCATTTAGTTTTCTTTTCATATTCAGAATAATATTTTTCTTTTTCAATAGCTTACCTACTGATTTAGCTAACTTTCTTGGAGTTTTACAATTTATACCAAAGCCTTTTTTACAAACATATTTGGCATTATATCTTTCATGTCCACCATTTCCTGGTATTAGGATCATATGTATTTTCATTTTTAAAAATTCAGTAACACTTACTCCTCCTGGTTTGCTGATAACAACATCACTTATATTTAATAATTCATCAACCTTTTTAGTATAACCAATAGGATATACATTTTTATAATTTTGTTTTTCTATTAATTTTTCAGCTTTTGATTTTACTTTTGCATTTTTACCACATGCATAAATAACATTAATATCATATTCTTCTTCTAATAATCGTTTTAAGAACTTATATGAAAATGATGATCCAATAGTTCCACCAGCAAAGAATAAAAATGTCTTTTTGCCATTATTTACGTGATATTTTTCTTTAATAGATTGCATATTATTTTTATTAATATTGTTTTCGTTAAAAATTTGGGATACTGGTATACCGAAAGGATATATTTTATAACTATCAACGCCTTTAGCAATTAATTCATTTTTTACTATCTCATTGCTAACAATTATTGCGTCTAATTCTTCTTTATATTTAGTAAACATTTCATGCCCGTCATAATCCGTAACGATACTGATAACTTTAGCACCGGTAACTTTCTTTTCTTTAAGAATTCCCATAACAATACTACCTAAGAAAAAAGTTGAAATTACTAGATCAGGATTAAAAGAGGTTATATATTGTTGCAATTTCTTATTTTTATGTACCATTTTTGCCATAACTTTATAAGGTATTGGCTGTATTTTTAAATCAAACAGTTCATAGTATATACTATAGATGAAGCTTCCTAGGCGATATTTAAAATTTTGTTCAAATAGTTTATTACTCAAGAAGCCAATTATGTTTTCGTATTCTACTAGATCAAGAGTTTTTACTTCATAATTACTATTTTTTATAAAATATTCATATAAACTATTAGTAACACTTTTATGTCCCGATCCTAGCGTTGCATATAATATCAATATTTTTTTCTTTTCCATATGTTTTTTATATCCTCCAAAAAGTATCTTACTTTAAGTATCTTTTAAGATATTCTTCTTTAATCATTCTTTTTCCTTTATAATTTTTTTTATCTAACCATTCTTTTTCAAAATTATTCAATAAATCATTTATACGTCTTAAGTTACTCATATCTATGTATCCTTGTGTATTAATGCAAATTAGTTCAGCTGTTATCGCATTATAAATATCCTCATCCATAAGTTCAATTAAATGAATATATGGATGAGATGTATGAGTACATAAAATTGCTCCATTTGAATCTTCTGTTAGTCCACCATCTCTACTAGGAATTATATGATGAAAAGAATAACTATCTTCCTTTTGTAATGAATAACCCATAAAGTCATATCCTAAATTCATAATTTTAAATCTTTTTATTAATCTAATTTTTATTGATTTCATTGCGTCACTTACCTTATTTACTTTTTTGGTAACTTTTTATTTCTTTTTTTAATTATATCATACTATGTATATTAAAAAAATCTTTATTACTAATTTTTATTAAAAATATGGTTAATTTATGCACCTATTATAATAAATTTGACAACTTTCTTTTTTTGTAGTAAAATTTTATAGGTGTTTTGAAAGCGAGGAGGATAGAATGTATTCTATCGATGATAAAAAATATAAACATATTGTTAAGCCAATACTTCGCAATGAAAATTTTAAAAAGACTTATAATATAGAACATCATGGGATTAGTCGAATGGAACATTCTTTAAAAGTTTCTTATTATTCTTATCTTATTGCTAAAAAATTAAAATTTGATTATGAAGCTGTTGCTAGAGGTGGATTACTACATGATTTTTATTTAGACGGTGATCAGAGATGTTCAAAGGATAAGTTTTTAGATGTTTTTATTCATCCAAAAAAAGCCCTTCTCACTTCTAAAAAATTTTTTGAATTATCAAAATTGGAAGAAAATATCATCGTTAGTCATATGTTTCCTTTTTCTGTATGTTTGGCTATTCCTAAATATAAAGAAAGCATACTAGTGGATTGTGTAGATAAAGTTATTGGGGCATATGAAATGCTACGTGAAGTAAAATGTAAGACAGTTTATAAATTTAATTATGTTTTAATATTAATTATGTTATTTATTGCTAATAATTAAAAAACCTTAATAATGATGTTATCATCAAAATTAAGGATTTTTTTATAATGGTGACCTGTATGGGATTTGAACCCATGAATGTTACCTTGAGAGGGTAATGTGTTAACCATTTCACCAACAGGCCATAAATGTCTTATAAAAAGACATTAATAATTTTAACATATCTTGTTTTTTTTAGCAACTGATAATTGCTTTTTTTATTCTTTCTTTGATACGTTGTTCTTTAAGTATCTTCATTATTTCATATAAATCAGGAGTCATGTTGCTACTTGTTATTGCTACTCTAATGACTGTAGAGATATCAGCAACACTTCCTTTATATTTTTCAGGATTTTCTTTATATTCTTTCATATTAGACGAATATCCTAATTCTTCAGTTAATTGTTTTATTTTATTAAACCAGGTATCTTTATCATCTGTTTCATTATAGTATTTTTCTATATATGTATTTAAAATATTTTTTATTTCATCTGGATCAACTATTTTTTGATAATTATAAGTTACGTCATTAAATAGTTCATCATACATATACCATATATTTTTTTTAATACTTGACCAAGATTCATAATCTTTACGTGGCTTTTTTTGATATCTTTCAATGCTAAAAATATTTATTGTATATTCTTTATATTTAGATATCAATTCATATAGTTGTTTATCATATTCTTTGGCCCAATATAATACGTTATCATATACTTCTTCAGCTTTTAAATAACTAATGTAGTTTCTTGAAATATTAATCAATTTTTCTAAATCAAATAGAGAACCACTAGCAGATATTTTACGAAAATCAAATTTAAAGTCATCAATCGATTTATCTTTGTTTTGGTCATACCATTGTTCAAAATTAGTATTGGCAATAGTCATTAAGTATAGATGAACTGCTTGAATTGGAATTCCTAGTTTTGTGTAGTAACTCATGGCTGCTTCAGGGTCTTTTCTTTTTGATAATTTTCTTTTAGTATCCCCTTCTTGCTTCATGATTGGTGAAAGATGAGCATACTTTGGAGGGTTAAAGCCAAATACTTGAAATAATTGGATATGAATTGGAAGAGATGAAACCCATTCATCGCCTCTAGTTACGTGAGTTGTTCGCATTAAGTGATCATCTACTAGATGGGCAAAATGATAAGTTGGTAAGCCATCTGATTTCATTATCACAATATCTAAATCATTTTCCGGAAACTCTATTTTTCCTTTTACTAGATCATTGACAATAATCTTTTTTTCAAAATCTCCTGGTGATTTTAATCTAATAATATATTTTTCTCCATTTTTAATACGGTTATATGCTTCTTCTATTTTTATATTTCGACATACGGCATATCTACCATAATATCCGATTCTCGATTTAGTGGCTTCTTGCATTTGTCTAATTTCTTCTAGATGTTTTTCAGAGCAAAAGCAAGGATATGCTAAACCTCTTTCTATTAAATTTTTTATAAAGGCGTGATATATTTCTTTTCTTTCACTTTGAATATATGGTCCATAGTTGCCAAGTGATTCGGTTCTTGACAAGGCTCCTTCATCAATATCTATTTTAAAATTTTTTAGGTCATTGACTATTCCTTCGATACCATTTTCAACTTCTCTTTTTTGATCAGTGTCTTCTATTCTTAAATAAAAAACTCCGTTAGTATCTTTTGCAGCCTTACTGGAAATAAATGATGCAAGTAAACTTCCCATATGAACAAATCCAGTTGGTGATGGTGCAAAACGAGTTACCATCGCACCTTCAGCTAATTTTCTTTCTGGATATATTTTTTCATAATCATCAATTGTTTTTGCTATGTTAGGAAAAATCAAATCGGCTAAATCTTTTTGTGTCATATAAATCACTCCTTAATAATAAGTGGTTGCCCCAGCTAGATTCGAACTAGCGATGATGGAGTCAGAGTCCACTGCCTTACCGCTTGGCTATGGGGCAATATTTTTCTGTTGACGTTTATGATTATATCATAAAAAGATGGAAAAAAAAAGACTTTCGTCTTTTAAAAACAAAAATATTTTATAAGAATGATAATAGCAAAAATTACTCTGTAAATGGCAAAGATTGAAAAATCATGTTTTTTGATATAATTTAGTAAAAATTTAATTGATATTACTCCTACAACAAAGGCAATAAATATTCCTAATAAAGTTTCATAGCTAAATGCTAAGTTGCCTATTTCTAAAATTGTAGCTCCTGCTATTATTGGGACTGACAATAAAAAGGTAAATTTAGTAGCAGCACTTTTTGATAATCCCATTAATCTAGCTGATAAAATTGTAGTTCCACTTCGTGAAAATCCAGGAATAATAGCTAGTGCTTGTGATAAGCCAATAATAAATGCTTGGTGTAACCTAATATGTTCATAATCTGTTTCTATTTTGTAGTGTTTATCTGCCCATCTATCACCAAGATAGATTAAAACGCCCATAACAGCAAGTGAAGTCGCAATTAACCAAATTTTTTGTCTAAATACATTTTCAACTACATCATCTAATAAAAAACCTATTAATGCCCCAGGAATGGTTGCAATAACTAAATACCAAAACATTTTATTTTCAAATGATTCTTTTTTCTTTGTTACTTTTGCTAAAGCTCCTTTAAATAGTGACCACCACTCATTGAAAAAAACAGTTAAAACGGCCAATAAAGTTCCAAAATGTAGGGCAATGTCAAAAGCCATTGATGATTGTTCCCAACCAAGTAAATATGGAACTAATATTAAATGAGCAGATGATGATATAGGTAAAAACTCACCTATTCCTTGAATAATTCCTAAAATAATACTTTTTAACATAATGCATCTCCTTAATTAATTATATTACTTTTTTTGAATAAATTCTAGTAAACTAATAAACATATTAATATATTTTGGCTCTAAGCCAGATTTTTTTAGTTTACGCAACCCTATTCTTTTTTTGTTTATAGGTAATTCGCTAAATATTATGGCATCAATTTTTTCTTTTAAAAGAGTATTTATTTCTAGATCGTCTAGTATTCCTTCAATTTCTTCATTAATGACACTAATAGTTTCTATTTCAATATTTTTTCCAATTATATTTACTTCAATTGGTTGATAAACATCAATATCATTTAATTTTACTATAAGATCATTTTTTTCAATTTCATATTTATGCTCTTTTTGTTCATTTTGATAATTTACGATAACTTTTTCTGGACTTTTCATATTTCTAAAACGGAGTAGATAATTTCTATTTGGAATGTTATAATTGCCATCTTTTCTTACAATAGTAAATTTATATCCATTTTCTACTTTATCTAGATTCATTTTAGTAATTAAGAAATTCTGTTTATTGTTTAAAGATATTCCATCATCTTCATATAATTCATAACTACCATATAGACCATTTTCAGCAGGAAAAATTTGTAGTTCCATATTTGTTGGTACTTCGGTTGTTTCTTCTAGTGACATTGGAATAATTGAACCTTCTTTTATAAATATTGGATATTCTTCATCTTTATAAAATTCAACATAATATTTGTTTCCAGTAAATTTTTTACCTGTTGTATAATCATACCATATACCATTAGGAATGAATATTCTTTGTACAACACGATTCATCTCTAGATTTTTTCTTTTAATAATTGGACTTATCATAATTTTACTACCAAAGAAATATTGATTTACATAGTTTGGTTCATCATATATTTTAGGATATTTATAATATAATGGTTGAATGATTGGAACACCGAACTGATGATATGTATATCCTTCATTATATATATATGGTACTAGTTTATTTCTTAATTGCATGTATTCTCTAATGACTGATAAATTTAGTTGATTCCATTTCCATGGTTCTCTTTTATAGTACTTACCAGTATCACTGGCTAAGATAAAGATTGGATTAAAGACACCAAATTGAATATATCTTATATATAATTCATCATCTTCAATTCCACCATAATAGCCACCGATTGCATGGGCATACCAAGATATTCCCATATTAGCAGCACTATTATTGTAATTTGGTAAAACTCTTAATGTATCCCAACTTACTCTAGTCTTGCCACTATATATAATTGGATATCTATGTGGAGCAATGCCTGGATTACGTGATAATATAATTCCTAGTTCATTTAAATTTGCGATTGTATAGTGATAATGATTTAATAAAAACAATCCTTGTAAATCCGCTTTGTTATAATAATCAATATTAAAAATATTAATACCGGTATTTTTTAAACTACTTAGAACAATATTTAAGTAAGAATTGATTGTATTATTATTTAATGGAACAAAACTTATATAATCTTTATAATTATTGATACTTCCTACTAGACTTGGATATAGTGGATCGTTATGATATATTGGTAATTCTGGGTTTAATGTCAAGCCAAATTTTTGAATTTTATTTTGATAATAGGTATGTAAGGATGATATATCAAACAACGTTTTATCATATGAAAAATTCTCAATATTATTATGCCATTTATTTCCTAAAAGAAAAACAGAAATAGGAATATGATTATCATTAAATTTCTTGATGATATTATCAATATCATACATGTTATAAGGGTCATTTTTGTACCACCATGATCCAAGAGCATATCGCGGTATCATTGGAGGATAACCAGTAAGATTAAAATAATCTTGTAAACATAATCCTAAATCTTGTTTATATACAAAAAGATATAAATCAAAAAAATCTTCTCTATTTACAAACATTTCATTATCAATGGCAAAAGTATTATCATAAATAGTTGCAAACCCATCAAACGAATATAATCCTTTATTTAATTTCAAGTTTTTATCTAAATCATCTAATGAATAATTTATTGTTCCAAGGTTTCTTACTTCTTTTATTTCTGGATACCATTCTTTATCAGTACCATTAATTACTACTTTAATATTTTTACCATTTATGGGAGCACTTTTGATATATGTAAGAGTAAAATACTCCGTTGTAATTGTCAAAGAAATATCTGTTTGATTTATAGTGTAAGGAGTGTATCCAAAGTCTCTTTTAACCACTAAGGCTGTAGCTCTATCTTCAAATTTATTATTTTTATTATATTCAATTCTAATTAGCCTTGGAGATAAGACAGTAAAACGATATTTATCTCCTCTTACAATATTTCTTCTATTTGCTATCAAGTCTTTTGAATTTTTGACAAAATACGAACACAAACCAGCCATACTATCACCCTTTATTTTAATTTATTATATCATAACTTGCAAAAAAAAGAAATATTTGTTTAAAAAGATAATAATTAAATTTAAAAAGACCTTAATGGTCTTTCATGTAATAAAATTATTTACTTCTATTTTTCTCGCTTGATGAATTTATTTCTTCTAAAAAGCTTTCCGAAGCAATATCCCCAAGTGAGGATGCATGATCAAGGTAGAATTGTGCTAAAGGGTCATTTTTTTCTGGACCTTCACTTTTATAATAAATTATTCCTAAAGTTCTTATTGCATCAACATTCCCTAACTTAGATGCTTCTTTATACCATTTTATAGCTTCATTAGTATTTTGTTCTACACCTAATCCTTTTAAATATAACATTCCTAACTTGCACATTGCGTCATCATGACCTTTTTCAGCTGCGGCTTCTAACCAACTTTTAGCAGTTTGGTAATCTTGAGAACAACCAATACCATATAAGTACATTCTTCCTAGCATGTACATTGCTCCGATATGACCTAAACTAGCTGCTTTTTCATATAGTTCTATAGCTTTTTTATAGTTTTGTTTAACAACATAGTTACGATAGTTATATCCAAAATAATATCTATTTCCTTCAAAATAATCTTCATTTGCTAGTTCTTCTTGTGTTCTTCCTTTTTCATAATTACTCTCCATTTACAAAAACTCCCTTCGTAATATTGATTTTTTATATTATATCATATTTTATAAAAAATAACAAATGGGGCTTTTTAACTGTTTTTAATAATAATCCTTGTAGTTAAATTATCACTAGCATTATCTTTTGTATAATTATAATTAAAAATTGTAGAACTACTCTCGTTGGCTATTCCTCCTCTTGATAACCAATTATTAACACTGTCCATATAACTATAATTATTACTATCCCATATGCCATTATTTAATAATAATTCTTTAGTGGCATCTCCAAGGATAAAACTGTTATTATAATATAAATCATAATCATTATTACTTATAGCTATGTTTTGGAAATTAGAATTAGTTAACGATATTTCACTATCTTTGGTTGTGTAATTTGCCATAGTAAATTCTGCTTTACTACCGGCCATATCATATACTCCATAAATGTTTAGTGTTGTACTATCTAAATTGTTGGTTCCACTAATATATGTATTGTTGGCTTCAATTTTTTTGCATGTATTATTTTGACATACTCCATATTTAGAGTGCGATAAGTACACGATTGCTCCCCATTCACTATTTTTTATAACACTATATTCATTACCTAGTTTTTTTATCGATTGATAGAAGTTAGCTAAATTGTTATTACTCCAAACGTTACCACCATACTTACTTTCTAACTTTAATGAGGTATTTTGGCAATTGCTTTTATCTGTTTGGTTACAATTACTATCGGTTGTGGATACTTCATATTTACTAACCCATATTCCTGATAATTCATTATCTACTGTAGTAAATGCGGGATGAGTATAATACTTTCCATTATCAGTTTCATTAACAGGAGTTACCTTCAAGGTATCACTATAACAATTACTGTTTTCACAATATATTGTTCCTGAAGTCGAAGTATCTCTTTCGAAAATAATATCAATTCCATTTTGATAAGCATTATAACTATCTATACCAGACTCTCCAGTAACATTCCATAATTTATATTTAAATCTCGGTATCCAAACATAATATGAATTAATATCATCATTATTAATGGCTGTTCCGTTAGGTCTTGATAAGTAATATTCTTTTACAGTCATTGGGGTAAATTCATTGTATCCTTCAATTAAACCATTATAAATAATATCTATATCATCTTTATAATTATTATTAATTTCATCTTCGGTTAAAATACTATTATATATATATATATCACTCAATATTAGATTGCTTACTTTATCATTATTAATATTTGTCCCTACTTTAAATGATGAAGGGGATTTAATTTTTGATGATATTTTGGCTGATGACAATAATAGACCGTTGGAATAAAATTTAACTGTATCTTCATCGTAAGTAAATCCTAAAGTATACCACATTTTTTCGCTTAAAATATATGCTGATGAAGTAACTTTAACGTCACCATTTTCAAAAACAAATTTTTTTAATGATGAATTATAATAATAACTTATTTTATTATTAGTTAGGATATATATATTATCCGTATTTATTTCATCTAATTTTATTTTAACAATAGAACTTATTTTATCATATTGATAATTTTGAAGCCCTATATCAAGATAGTCTTCTTGAATAATTAAATTACTATTATTGATAGTAGGATTATCAATTATTAAATTGTTATTTCCTGTTACATCATATATTTGCTTACTACTTTCATTTAATATCGCCGTATTAGCCCAAATACTAGAATCATAGTCATACCAAAGATATTTTTTATTAGTGTTACTTGAATCAGCTTTTTTCCATGTATTTTCATTTTTGTCATAATAAATTGGAATCATATCTTCAGTTAAGTTTGGGTAATTAGCTCCGCTTGAATCAAGCGTTTTATAGATAGCTGATCCGGAAGATACAACTTTAGCATCAAATTTTTTTCCAAGTTCACTATTAGGAGTATCAATATCTAACCAAATACTAATTTTAAATGTTAATTGTTCGTTTGGACGAATTATAATATTAGAAGCAATAATACTTTCAAGATTTGATAAGGTATCTGGCATATTATCATTTACTTTTACTTTAATATATTTACTATTTATAATATTTTCATCATCTGTAGATAACATTTTTAAATCAAATAAATAAGTAAGAGTTCCATTATTTTTTATAGTTAAAGTATATGGAGTAAGTTTTTCACCATCACTATCATACATTGGAAAGGCAGAATCTAGTTTTATTTGTTCATCTTCAATAAATTGTAAATCTAATATTCCAGTATTATAGTTAAATGATTCCGTATTATCTGATTTTAAAAATAAAGAATAAGTTGTATCACTAAGGCTGACAATAACGAAAAATATTGCTAGTGCCATTAAGTAATTTTTTTTAGTTTCTATAAATTTTAACATTATTATCATCGCCTCTTTTCTATTTTATCCTTCTATCCATGAGTATACTTTTATTGTTCCATAAAAATATTTATTTTGCATAGAGTTAGGAATTGTTTCATAATCTGTCCATAACATTAATCGTATATCTACGGTATCATATGGTTCTATGACATCATCTAGTAAGATATAATTGGTTCCTTTTATGTTTAAAGAATTACTAATATTATCTTGATACCAAATGTTATTATCTAAACGTTTGGCTTGATAATATTTTTCTTTTACTTGAAGTTGATACCGGATATATTGAACATCTAAATCAGTTTTATCAGATTTTTCTATAACAAGTCGATATTTTATTTCTTTATCAGTATTATTGGTTATGGTAAATATATTATCTTCTTCTTCTAATTCATCAGTTGTAATTTTTTCAATTTTACCATCTTTATCATACAATATTCCATCTTTAGGAACTATTGCTATATAATCACTAGTTTCTATCACTGCCGTTTTTTCAAATTGGCTAACTTTTTCATCTTCAATGTTAGTTGTTTTGGTCAACTCTTCTTTTTCACCTTCAACTGTAGAAATTTGATTATTTTGATATTTTATATTGCTATTTTCATCAGTGTAATATGTTTTATTGTTATAATTAAATACGGCTCCACCATTAGTGTAATATGTTATATTATCAACTTTATAGCTTACTTCAACATATATGTTATCAACAATTTCATATATGTCATTATCATTAATAATTATACTATTACTTTTTCTTACACTAATTGTTTTAGTGCCATCTTTAATGATGGCTCCACCATCTTGATAATAATCGATGACTATGCCATTTTTCATTTTTTTAGTTTTAATAATTGTAGCAGCATTATTATTCTTAAATAAAACATCATTATCAGTGATATTAAGATCATTCTCGCTTCTAACAATAAAATTTTGATTATTTTTTTCTACTAAAATGGTTCCATCATAATAATAGTTTAACTTTATTTTTCCTATGCTCTTTGTTTCTTTTAAGTATGTTACTTTATTGTTTGAAATGTAATTGTCTGAAATATCTTTAGCATTTCTAACAAACATATCTATTTCAGAATTAGTTATTTCTGCAGAACCGTCAGAAAAATACGAAACGGTTCCCCAAGGGTATTCCTTAGTGGTTGTTAAATAAATATCTTTTATAGTAGCATTTGTGTTTATTACTCCATATTTATCAATTCCATAATCACCATTTTCTAATGGATTGATTCTAGTTATTAAGTTACTATTTTTCATTATTTTTAAGGCAGTTTTGTCACTATAAAATTTAATAATATAGTTACTAGATTCGACTACTTTAATTGTTAATACTTCACCATTTGGTTTAAATTTACTATTATTTAAAAATTGATTTTTAGCAGCATCTTCTGTAAGTGGAATAGGACTTCCTGTTATATATTTATTTTCATCAGTCAAAGATGTTTCTAGAGGAGTCTCAGTAACGGTTGGCTGATTGCTTTTATAGATATTAGATATGAAGATAAACATTCCGCCAATAAATATAAGAAAAGCTAGGACTAATAAAATAGCTAGGAGACGAAAACGATGCTTATGCCAAAAGGCAACTATGTAGTTCTGTTTTTCTTCAAGAACAATTTGTTCTTCTTGCTTATTTAATTCGACAACTTCTAATTTCTTTTTAAACATATTATCATTCCTAACTATTATTAAATATTATTCTTTAATTAATTTAGTTTTTTGACCAAGTTTTTTAAACATTTTCATTATGTCATAAGACAAAATAATTAAACAAGGGATAAGAACTACGATGATTAATCCGCCTTTGCTAGATAAAATATCTTGAAGATATCCTAATTTGGGTATTTTTAAAATTACTTTACCTAAAATATTATCATTAGGAACCAATGCACTGTCAGCAACATTATTATTATCTCCTCTTGTCCGATAAGAATAGGTTCCAAGTGATTCATCATAAAATTTATCAACTATACGGTGAGTTATTGATATTCCTCCAAATCTGGTATCAGGAGAAATAAAAGTGATAATATCTCCTATTTCTAATTCGTCTTCAGCTACTTTTTTGGTGACTACGATATCTTTAATTTGAATTTCGGGAAGCATACTACCTGATAGAACAACATAGGCATTAAATGTAGGAGCAGAATAATCTCCTTTCATAGCTCTTATTTTTATATCTGCAATATACAAAAGGAGTGTTCCTCCTACTAGTAATAGAAAAATAAAAATAGCATATGACATGACACTTACGAGATATCTAAAAGCATTTTCTTTGTGTTTAATTATTTTTACTTTATAGTGTTTTACTTTAAAGATATTATTATTACCGGCTAGTTCAATATTTGTATCCATAGAAAC
Source organism: uncultured Bacilli bacterium (assembly GCA_944350315.1). Lineage (GTDB taxonomy): Bacteria > Bacillota_I > Bacilli_A > RF39 > UBA660 > RUG705. The sequence goes on from CALVON010000025.1 coordinate 40,002, forward strand.
ACTCCCTTATTCTCTGTTAATTATTATAATATAGTTTTAGGTAAAAAACAAGATGTATTAGGAAAAATATTATGATATTTATTGATAATAAAAACAACATCAATGCATAAATGTTGTTTTTATTATATATCTAATAAATTGAAGATAATTCCACAGAAACTAGAAAAGATAATTAACGTTAAAACAATTAAAATGTTTTCTTTTAAACGCTTATTTTGTTTAAATAATATTAATCCCCCCACTCCAGAACCTGCTAATAATCCAGAAATACAACTACCAAAAGAAATAACTTTTTCTATATATAATTGGGTAATAATGACACTGGATGCACAGTTAGGAATTAATCCAATAACACTAGTAATAATTGGAGATATTATCTTGTTATTTTGAGTAAAAGTAGCAATTATACTTTTATCTATTATTGAATTTAAAAATATATTAATAATTAAAATAAAAAAAGTAATTTTCATAGTGTGAATAATACTTGATTTAATAACACTATCTTCACAGTGACAATTTTCATGTTGGCAAAATTTCTCAATTTCTTTAGTACTTTGCTTTCTTTTATATACTAAATCAACAAGCATACCAAAGATAAGCCCTAATAAAAACTTAATTAGTAATATTTCAAAGATTATCTTACTACTTACTTTGCTTGATATAAGAATAGGAAGCATTTCATCAGATGTTGATAAATAAATAGAAAAAAGCGTACCTAGGGTAATAACTCTAGCGGCATAAAGATTGGAGGCTAAAGCGGAAAAACCACATTGAGGAATAATTCCTAATGTTGCTCCTGCTAATGGGCCAAATTTATTAATTTTAGCTAACTTTTTTTTATTATTAAATTTATGTTCAATTAGTTCCATAATAATAAATGAAACAAATAAGAAGGGAATTAATTTTAATGAATCAAGCATAGCATCAATTAATATTTCTATCATTTTTATCACACTTTCTTTTAATTAATTATTTTTCACAAGAGAATTTGTAATTCAATTTTTTTTATTATACTATATGTTTTTTTATATGTAAACAATTAAAAAGAATAGAGGTTATCTATTCTTTAATATTCATTAGTTATTTATTTTGATTATAAGAACCACTTAATTGATTTTGTCCTAATTTAACTAATCTCTTAGTGATTTCTCCACCAACTGATCCGTTAGCTCTTGAAGTTGCATCTGGTCCTAAGTTAACACCAAATTCGTTAGCTATTTCATATTTCATTCTTTCGATAGCTTGTTTTGCTCCTGGAACAACTAGTTTGCTATTGTTTGAATTATTCATTATTTCACCTCCTACACTTATAGATTGTGAAATAATATAAATTTAATACCCTTTTTTTAATGGTAATTTTTACATATAATTATTTTACTATTACATATCGTGTTTTAGTAGTAGTAACTCCAGAAGAATTTACTACTGTATAAATAACAGTATAAGTTCCTTCTTTTGAAGTATCTACATTATTAGTCACTGTAACTTTATTAGTTATATCACTGTCTAATGAGTCAATAGCAATATATCCAGGTTCATTATAAGCAGAACCAACTGAAAGTGATAGGTGTTCTTCACCTTTTAGATAAATAGTTGTATTACCTACTCCTCTTTCAATTACCGTTATAGTTCTCTTTTTAACTGTATCTTTTAATCTATAAATTATTTCATATGTTCCAACAGTGTTAGTATCAATATTATTTTCAACAGTAACTTCACTTGTCAAATCATTTTGCTTATTATCAAATCCCTCATATCCTAATTCATAGTATGTAGTCCCTTGATATATAGTAATTTTTTCTTCGCCTTCTAATGTTATAAAGTACTTTGTTCTATTTGCAAAAATGACGATAACCATTATTATAATTATTAAAGCTAAAACAACACCACCAATTATTAATGGTAACTTTAATTTAGATAAATTAATACTAAAACCTTTTTTAAACTGATTATCAATATTAGTATTTCCTCTTTCAGTATTTAAATACATATTAACCACCTCTAGAATAATTTAATTATACTATAAAATAATTAATTATTCAAACTATATGTCTATTTTTTTATAATTTTTATCAATTATAACAGTTTCTTTATTATCTATAGCTTTTTCTATTAGTGATTGATAATCAAAAGTATTTTCATACTCAATAGCTTTTTCTAAATTGGGATTAATAACTGGATGTTTGGGAAGAAAAATTGTGCAGCAATCTTCATATGGTAAAATAGATGTTTCATACGTACCTATTTTTTTGGCAATATCTATTATTTCAAGTTTATCAAGGCAGGCAACTGGCCTTATAACAGGTAAATTAGTTACATTATTTATAACTTGCATACTAGTTAATGTTTGGCTTGCGACTTGTCCAACTGATTCACCATTTATTAATACAAGACATTTTCTTTGTTTTAAAACTTTTTCAGATATACGATACATCATTCTTCTCATAATGGTAATCATATATGATGGATCTATATTTTTATAAATAGCTTCTTGAAGTTCCGTAAAATTAATAATATGTAAACAAATACTTGGTTGATATTTGTTTAGTATACTAACTAGTTCTTTTACTTTATTTTTAGCAGCAACACTAGTATGAGGAGGTGATTCAAAGTAGATACATTCTATTTTTATTCCTCTTTTCATAGCCATATAACCAGCTACTGGTGAATCTATTCCTCCTGATAGCATGAGTAAACCTTTACCTGCTACTCCTAATGGATAACCGCCAAGAGCTTTTATTTCTTTTGAATAAATATATGTATAATCATTGCGAATTTCAATTTTTAATAAATATTCTGGATGATGTACATCTACTTTTTTATTAGAAATGTTTTTTAATATTAAACCTCCTATCTCTTTAGAAAATTCAATACTATTAATAGGAAATGATTTATCAGCACGATCTGTTTCTACTTTGAATGTAGAAAAACAAGTATTTTTAGCAATTTCTAAAACACTGTTTTTGATAAGATCAATATTAGTATTAACTTTATATGCTATAACAATACTATGTATACCAAAAATATTTTTAATTATATCAATAACTTCTTCTATTTGTTCATCCTTAACAGAAATAAACATTCTCACTCTATTTTTAATTATTTTAACATCATAATTTGCTAATGATTCTTTTATATTTTCATATATTTTGTTTACAAATAAATTTCTGTTAGCTTTTTTAGTAGTTAATTCTCCATATTTTATAAGAATTATTTTTTCCATATATTCACTTCCAATCTCTTATGTATAATAACATAATTATAAAAAAAAGAAAAGACTATCACTTTATCTTCTTTTCATAAAATTTATAATAAATTTTTTTTAAGATTAAATAACTAATCGTAGTATAAATAATTGTATTTATTGTACTTTTTAAAATTATATTTAAAAATATTTTCATATCATAACTATTATAATGTGTTAGTAAAAGAATTATAAAAGTCATTATGTGATATGTATATATTGCTACCAATGATTTTATATTGATTGTAAATATATTATTAGAAATATAGTAATCTAGTTGTTTTATGATAAGGTATATTATAATAAAAATAATAACATTTAGTAAAAAGGTGTTAGTATAAACAATATCAAATAAAATAGCTGTGATAATAATTACTAAAAGATATTTTTTTTGATTTTCAAAATAATCATATATTATAACTATGGATATTATAGAAAAAATAGTTGTTAAATAGCTTAATTCAATAATATTAGCATTTAAATAAGTTGAAATTAGACCATCTAAAGTAAAAGATAATATAATATATATTAAAATAATAATCATTTATTTATCTCTTTTCTTTTTAAGATAGCAACATAATTTATATCATTAAAATCAGCTATAGGGGTAACATCAATTATTTTGGCTAAATCATATTCATCTGTAGAGATTTCGGCTACTTTTCCTATCAATATACCACTAGGAAAAATTTCTCCTAAACCACTAGTATAGACATAGTCGCCAATATTTATCGTCTCAGTATTACTAATTCCTTCAACTTCTAAATATTTAGTATTATAATTATATCCTTTAATAAGACCATTTATTTTGTTTTCTCCATTACTTATAGTAATACTTATCTTATTATCAGTTTCTTTTGTAGTAATTAGTCTGATGTCACTAGTGAACGTTGTTGTCGAAACTACTTTGCCAATCAATCCTTGACTATTTACTACAACCATATCTACTTCAACACCGTTATATGTTCCCTTATCAACAGTAATAGTATTATACCATGAGGCAACATTTCTATAAATAACTGTAGCATTTAAAAAAGAATACTGATTTAGAGTATAATCGATAGATAATTCTTCTTTCATAGCTTCTAATTGTTTTCTTAATTCAATATTTTCTGCTTCAAGTGATTCTATTCTAGAAACTTCTGGTAATAAATTTTGATATTTTTCTTTAATATTTATTAATTCTTTAAAATCTTCAAATTTATCAATTACAAATCTAAATGGGTAAAAGATAATTTTTTCAACAGAGACAACACTATCTTTAATTAAAGATTCAAATTTATTTAATTGTCTATCTTCTTTTAAAGTTAAAGAAAAAATAGCAATAATAATAAAAATTAAGATAATAATTAAAATTATAACTTGTTTTGTTTGTAATTTATTTTTTTTCATTGTCTCTCCTTTTCTTAATTATTATTATTAGCAATTAATGATAAATGAATACTTAGAGATTAATATTAGGAATTAATTCATCTTGATAAAGGCAAATCTTCCCACTTTTTAAATTTTTTAAAATATCTAATTCATTTATTTTTACAAAATTCTTTTCACGATAATTATAACCATAATGACAATTATTATAAGTTATCATAATAAAATGATTTTTATTTTTATTATTTAAATATAAATTATTTATCTTTATATCATAATTAGGACAATATTTGTCAAATAAATATTTATATATGATTGATAATTCAGTTGGTTTAATTATATTTAGATTTAATATTTTTTCAGTCGTCGTTAAGATTTTTTGAACGCAATCTTCTCTAGTATAATCAATACTTCTTAATGATTTATCAAGATAGTAATCGTTATATTTATTCTTTATATATTTTATTTTTCTATCTAATTCTAAACTATCATTATAAGTTGAGAAAAATCTTGTTTGCATTTGAGCTTGTATATATGGTATATCTTTAAATAAATCTACTAATAATATTTGATTATTAATATTTAAACGATTTAAAACATCTTTAGTATTATTATCAACAACTAATGTTATATCAATATCTAGTCGACGACATAAATAATAGTATATTTTTGAAGCACTCTTATCATTTACTTTTCCTATTGCTAAACTTCCCCATAAATTATTAATATTATTTATTAAAGATAGATGACATAGTTCTATTTTATCTTCTGAAATATTGTTATCAAAAGAAACAAACTTGGCAATGGCAATATATAAATATCTAGCAATTTCTAGCTCATTTAAGTCTTTTGGCATATTGGCATAAATAACATCAATTATTGATTCTGCTTTAACAAATTGTTCATAATTAATATATATATATCCTAAATTTCCATCAATAGTTTCTGAATATAAATAATTATTTCCATTATTTATAAAGTATGAAATAATTTCATGATTATAATTTGTAATATCAATATTAATATATTTTGTATTGTCGTTTATTTTATCAATATCGCTTATATCAGAAACATGAACTACCAAAGACTTGTTAGCTTTCATATTATCACCATAATATAATTATATATCATGTAGTTAACTTTGTAAATATTCAAAAAGAAAAAGAACCTAAATATAAAATTTTATATTGTAGGATCTTCAGTACCCATTAAATAATCATCTAATCCAGTATCTTCTAATAACTCCATAATACCATCATTTTCAAATAATTTTAATAATATTTCATAAATATCATCTTCTGTTAAGTCATCAATTAAAACTGCATTATCAGTTGATAGTTTATCAACACCTTTTGTTGTATCAATTTTACTATTTAAATTAAATTTAAAACTGATTTCTTCTTCTAGATTATCTATATTTAATGAAATATCAATTTCTTCTTCCGTTAATTTATTTATTGTCAAATCGCTTTGATATACTAAAGTATAATTTTCACTGTATTCAAAGTGGTAAGAACTTTCTTTTTTTGTTAATTCAATTTGTTCTTTTTCACCATCATCTATTTCTAGTTTTATAAATTCATTGTTGAATATACTTAAATAAATGGAAACTTTTGTTATATCATCATTTAAATTAGATAGTGTTTCGTTTAGGGAATCAGTTAATTCTTCAGGAGTAGTTCCATATATGTTAGCATAACTTTCAATAAATTTTTCATCATTTAACAACTTTGTTATTACTGTTTCTTTAAACTTTTTATCTAAATCAACGGTTATTTTTTTCACATTTTCATTATCTACTTTAGTATATTCTTTAGTATATTTAGCATTTTCTAAAGTTTCTCTTACTGCTTTTGTAAATGAATTTAGAACAATTTGATAATCTTGACTATTTATATCAATATCTTCTTCTGATATTTCAGATGTTGATTCTACTTTTAAAACCTGACTATATAGGTCTTTTAAGTATATATAACTATTACCATTTTCTTCTAGTTCTAGAAGCATCTGAATACTTGGTAATTGATTATCTTTGTATAATGTATTTAATATAATAGAGCCTTGATTATCAGTTTTACTATAACCTATTCTTCCAGAAAAACTTAAATCATTTAAAATATCATATATGTATTGTTCTTCTTGATTATTTGATATTATATCAAGATCTATAGAATATTCATAATTATATTGTTCATATTCTTCGGTATTTCCATTTTGGATTAAAGATAATGCATTATCGTAAGTTTTTAAAAATAATTTTTGTGGGTTATCCAATACAAAATAATAAATTGCACACCCAGCAATAATTAAAACTAAAAGTATCATAATTATAATTAAAGCTATTGGCTTTTTCTTTGGTTCTACAAAACTATCATCCATTTTACTTTCAGTTGGTGGAAGATTATTACCTCCCTGAGAAATATTATTTAATGTAGGTTGCGTAGATTTTTCTATACTACTAGTTTCTACATTATTTATAGTTTGGTCTCCTGTTACTCCATTTATATTATTATTTTCAGTATTTAGAGAGACATCATTTAGAGAAACATTGTTTGTATCTTGATTACTTGTAAATGGAAAACTTCCGCCCTGACTAGGTTGGTTTGATATTGGCTCTTGCCTAACTTCACTTGATTGAATATTTTCATTTAATGGACTTTGATTAATCATACTACTAATAGTTTTGGGTGCGTTTAAATCATTTATATCACTACTAGGATATTGATTAACATTTTGTGTATTTAGATTATTTTCTGGAGTTTGATTATTATTTAGATTATTATCATTCATTTTACTTCCCTCTTTCTATTTTATTAATTTTATTTTATCATAGATGTATTATTTTTTCAAACAAAATTATACTTTAATCGACATTTTTAAATAATTGCAATAAAAAAGAAAGTATTTTTTACTTTCTTGATACATATTTACCGTCTTTAGTAGAAACAATAATTTCTTCTCCTTGTTCTATAAAAAGTGGTACTTTTACTAATAGTCCAGTCTCAATTATAGCATCTTTAGTAGCATTAGTAGCAGTATTTCCTTTTATTGCAGGTTCTGTTTCTGTAATGACATAGTCTATTTTTTCTGGTAATTCTATTCCTAACATTTCTCCTTCATAAAAGAAAATCAATACTTCTAATCCTTCTTTTAAAAATTTTGCTTCATTTTCAATTTGACTTTTTGTTAAATCTACTTGTTCATAGGTATTCATATTCATAAATGTATATGAACCACCATTTTCATATAGATATTGCATTTTAATTTTTTCAACATGAGCTGCTGGAACCTTAATTCCAGAATTGAAAGTTTGTTCTATTATTGATCCAGTTCTTAAATTTTTTAATTTGGTTTTTACAATAGCTGCTCCTTTTCCAGGCTTTACATGTTGAAACTCTAGAACTTGATATAAATTATTGTCATAACTTATAGTCATCCCTGTTTTAAAGTCATTAACATTTATCATAATTTATTCCTTTCTTAATTATTTTTTTTCTTTATGTGTTGTGTTTTTACGACATTTAGGACAATATTTATTTAGTTCTAAACGTTCAGTGGTATTTTTTTTATTTTTACTAACAGTATAGTTTGGAGTTTTACATTCTTCGCATACTAATGATACTAAAACTCTATTTTCATTTTTCTTTGCCATGATTTCCCTCCTTCAAAATATCAATGGTATTATAACATAAATTAACTAATTTAGACAACTATTTTCTAATCCTTATATATTTTTTTATCTTTATTTATAAAATTCATAATATTTATTAACCATTTTAGCTGATATTCTTTTTGTCACTAAACTTTGATAATTAGAATTAGGTGTACTAATATCTGGTGAAACAACAACAATGCTCATTTTAGGATTTTCACTTGGAGAATATCCTACAAAAGCAGTAGTAATAGTTTCTGTATCTACTACACCATTATTATCTGTGTCTATAAAACTTTGACTAGTTCCGGTTTTTCCACTTGAATTAGTATAATTACCCATATAGCCGTATCCTAAGCCATCTGTTACTACTTGATTAAATCCTAATCGAACGCGGTCAAGGTATTTTTTTTCAATATCAACAGTCCCTAAAACTTCTTTTTCACTTGCATAGATGAGTTCTCCAAAGGTTTCATCTTTGTTTGCCGATGGAGAATAAACTTCTTTTAAAAGATATGGTTTTAATCTTGATCCGCCATTTGCAATTGTGTTGATATATTGCGATAATTGAATAGGAGTGTATGTATCATATTGACCAATTGAAAAATCTAAAAGATGTCCTGGTAAAGTCGAGGTACCAGTATATCCTAGACTTTCTACAGGTAAATCAATACCTGTTTTTACTCCAAGCCCAAAAGAAGCATACATACTTCGATACTTTTCAAAAGCTCTTTCATCTATTTTTAAGGCTTCATTGTACTGATAATTACCATTTCCTACTTTTATAGCAATTTTATATTGATAAACATTAGATGAGTATCTTAATGCATATAAGTCATCAATATCTCCTAAAGTTTTCCAAGAGCATTTTTCCGGTGTATCTTTTATTTTTATACATTCATCCGTTAGAACATCACCAATATCGATAGCTCCATATTTATATCCGACTAGCATAGAAGCTCCTTTTACAACTGAACCAGGCGTTACTGGTAAGGTAACAATTCCTGGAGTATAGTCAACAACTTCTTTTTCCCCTTTATCATTTTCTCTAACTTGTTTTCCTGACATGGCTAATATTTCTCCAGTATTGGGATTGGAAATAATTGCAAAAGAACGATTATAATAAGTTGTATTTGGTTCATAAGTAGCATTTAAAACCTCTTCTTTTAAAGTATCTTCAAGATATTTTTGAAGCTCAATATCAATAGTCAAAACGATATCATTTCCACGTTTTCCAAAACTAACTAATTCGTAGTTGTTATTTTCGCCAATTTTATAAATTGGTTTGGTTCCTTTTAAATAATCTTCATATTGATATTCAAGGTAACTTATTCCTACCCGATCATCTAGACTATAACCTTTTTCTAAATAAATACTTGCCAATTCTTCCGGTATTCCTTGAGTATCGGAGGAAACTGTTCCTAATATTGATTTAAATACGTCCCCATATAAATAAATTCTTTCCCAATCTAATTTAGTATTAAAACCTTTTAAATTGTCAATATTTTCACTAATTTTTGCATATTCTTCATCGGTAACATCTTTATTTTTAATAATTTTTTCAGCATAAGAATATCCTTTATTCATTAAATAATATATGTATGCTGCTTCTTTATCTATTTCATTATAGTCAGCTAAATCCTCTTCTGTAATCCTTTCAAAAATTAAATCTTCAATATCACCATCATCAAGTTTTCTTTTACTATAATCATCCCATTCTTTTTCAGTTATTAAATCTTTACATTTTTCAATATTATTTTGATAATAAAAATTTTTTAAACGATAGGTAGATAAATTACTATAATCAATATCTAACATTTGGCCAACAGTATATGCCAATTCTATTTCTTCTTTAGTAGTAATTCCAGTTTGTTTTTTGTAATAAATTGTTTTTATAGCCTCATTATCTACTAATAAATTATAATTTCTATCATATATTCTTCCTCTAGGGGCACTAGAGCCTTCCACTGTTTTTTCAGTAGCAATAGACAATTTATCTAAATAAGTCTCATAATCAATAATTTGAAGTTTAAATAAACGAGATGATATAAATAGAAAAAAGATAAGAAATAAAAATTCAATTAAAAGATATCTTTTATGAATTATTTTATCAAGGTTTTTATTATCTACTTTATTTTTTTTATTAATTGGTTTAAGTTTGTTTTGTTTTTTTACTTTTTTACTTTTAGTAATTCTATTTATTCGTTTATGTTTAATTATGCTCATTGTATCTATCCTTTCATGATTATGATTTCTTATTATTTATTATATCATAAAATCTATCATTTATCATAAATTTAATTAGGTGAGAATATGAATAAGCTATTTATTTATCAATATGTTATGAATATTAAAAAAAGTGATATTTATAATTTTGGTTTGAAGCAAGGAATAAAACTAGATGAAGAGGAATTAGCTCTTTTAGATAATTATATAAAAAATGATTTTAAAAAAATTATCGATAATCCTGAAAGAATATTAATGGATGCTAAAAATAAATTAAAAGTAAGTACTTATAATAAATTACTTGAGTTATATGATACTTATAAAGAAAAATTAGCATTATTAAAATAAAAGATAAGAACTATTCATTATTTCTTATCTTTTCTAATAACTTATTATCAAATTCTTTGTTTTTTATCATTTTTATTTCGTATTTATATGGAGGATATATTTTTTCTTTATCATTATCACTTAATGCTACATAAGGTGTTTCTAAAATTCTAGGAATATCTTTTAATCTTTCATTATATATAATATCAATTAGGGTATTAAAGCCAATATTTCCTAAACCAATATTTTCATGACGGTCTTTATGTGATCCTGATAAATTTTTGGAATCATTTATATGTATGCATTTAATGTATTTAATTCCTATTTCTTTATCAAAATCATCTAAATAGGCATCAAAGTTATTTAAATCAACGCCACTATCAAACAAATGACAAGTATCTAGGCAAACTCCTATTTTATCTTTGAATTTTACTTTTTCAATTATTTCTTTCAATTCTTCAAGTGTAGAGCCTATTTCAGTACCTTTACCAGCCATAGTTTCTAGTAAAATAGTAACATCTTTATCATTATCTAGTATAATATTTAGTCCATCTATAATACTATTTAAAGCCTGCTCTTTGGTGTATGAAACAGATGCTCCTGGATGAAGAACCATATACTTAATTCCTAGAGTTGATGCTCTTTCTATTTCACCTTGTAAAAAAGAAACAGAAAAATCAAAATTAGCTAAATTACCCAAATTAACAATGTAGGGAGCATGAATAATTATTTTTGATAAATCTATACTATTTTCTTTCATAAGTTGATATGCTTCGTATGTTAAATTATCATCTAATGGTAATCTTTTAGTATTTTGAGGGGCACCAGTATAAAACATAAATGTGTTGGCACCATATGATAGTGCTTCTTTGACAGACCCCAAAAGTTGTTCTTTACTTGAAAATCCTACATGGGATCCTATTATTAAATCTTCTTTTTTCATATAATTCCTTCTTCTTAATAAAAAAAGATTATTAACTAATCATTTTCTATTGACAATTACCACCTTTTACTTGATTATTGTTAGTTCCTTGATTTCCATGTCCTGCATAGTCGCCAGTTTCGTTAGCAGTTAGAGTTACACATGCTCTTCCTTGATTAAATGTTACTGTTATTGATGAAACATTCCCTGTCTTTAAACCAGCAGCCATAATTAAATTAGCATCTGATGATGGTTCAGGATTTTCTATTGTCGATGAGGGACCACCACATGCACCATTTCCACTAGTTTTATTTACACCACTACAAAAACTAGCATAATTAGTATCAACAGCAGAAATATTTATATCTCCTACTAATGATGATTGATACTGTCTATCAAACCAATCAGCAGCAGTGTCAGCGGCAGTTTGAAATGCTTTTGATTTAGTATTATCTATAGTAGTTAGGATGGCAGGAATTGAAATACCTACTACTATTGCTAGGATAATAATTACTGCTAATAATTCTACTAATGTAAATCCTTTATTATTCAATTTTCTCATTTTTTTATCCTCCTTATATAATAAAAATATATCATATAAGGTGATTATTGTCAATTACAAATACTTGTATTTTATTTATTCTTTAATAAATATACTTATTGATTTATTACCATAATTTCTTTCTTTATATAGGGTTAAATTGTGATATTTATTTAAAAATTTTAAATTGTGATGTTCTAGAATAAGTAGGCCATTATCTTTTAATAAATTTAAGGTAAATACCTTTTCAATAATTTTTTCATATACATTATAATCATATGGTGGATCTATAAAAATTAAATCAAAAGTTATATTTCTACTACTAAAATCATTTAATGCTTTTTTCCAATCTGATAAAATAATTGTTGATTGACTTTCTATATTTAAATTTTTAATATTATTTTTTAATATTTTGATAGCTTCTTTATTATTATCTATAAAATAGCAATGCTTTGTTCCATTTGATATAGCTTCTATTCCTAAATTTCCTGACCCCGCAAATAAATCTAAAGTAATACTATTTTTTATTTTGTCTTGAATCATTGCAAACAATGATTCTTTAACACGATTCATTGTTGGCCTTGTGCCATCAATATTATATCCTTCGATGTTTCTTCCTTTTAAATTTCCACTTATTATTTTCATACTTACATCATTATCCCTTTATCATAACAATTAAATAATTTCTTTTATCAGTATGATTATAGCGATATGAATAAAAGATATCATTGTGGCAATAAGTACATACATTATTATTAAATATATGTTCTTTTAAAACTCCGGTTTTTATTGCATCATCAATTACTATTTGTGGAAGATCAAGATAATATTTTTCATTTTTTTTAATAGCATATTCTTTAATATTTGCTAATTTTTGAGCAAATTGATCATATACATCTTTGCCAATTTCAAAATGACACTTTTTAATTGATGGATATAAATAAAGATATAGGGCTTTAGGATTAGAAGAAAAGTTATCAATCATACTATTGATTGTTTTTTCGATTATACTATTTAGCGTTCCTTTCCATCCTGAATGAATAGCACCAATAATTTTTTGCTTTTTATCATAAATTACCATAGGAATACAATCGGCGGTTCTAATTACTAAAGCGTAATTAGGTATTTTAGTAATAAAAGCATCACCATCTTTCTTATCTTGATAATTTTCATCTGCAATATGCACAATGTTTGAATGTATTTGATTTAAACAGAAATAATTTTTAATATTTAATTTTTTTAAGGCAGTAGATAAATCATATTCTTTTGTTGTAAAAAAATTAATTATATCTTTATCTATATCATAACTTATTAATTTTTCCATATTACTCCTTTTTAGTTACAATTTGTAGTATTAGTATATTCTTTATATTTGTTATTTATTTTTAAAACTATCAAAGCTAGTTCATTATATGATTTTATATAATTTTGATAATCTTTATCTAAAAGAATTAATTTTTTAATAGCTATTTTCTCATGGATATTTTTTTCATTTTGATACTGTTTTATTAAAGATAAAAGATTATCATTTTTTAGTAATCTTGTTTTAGAAATTGTCATTTTTTTTATCATATTAGATGATTCTATAGCATCTAATAATTCATATGTTTTTATGATGATATCTGACATATTATCACCTAGATATATAATAGCATAATAGTAAAAAGATGTCTATAAAATCATTTTAAGACATCTAAAAACGTTTTAAACATATTAATATTATCCATCATTTTATTTATTTTATCAGATGGCTTTAATTTATATTTATCTTTCATATCATTTATAAAATCTTTATAGTACATACTATTTCTATTTAAGTATTTATACCAATATGAGTTTTCTCTTAAAAATATTTTTTGCTTTTCGTCTTGATTAATTCGATATTGAATATCTAGCTGCATTATTAATCCTCAAATCTTTTATATATTGCTCTTGGCTTATATGTATCTGCTTTAGGAGTTGACTTATTTGCAAACAAATCACTAAATAGTCCTACCGCTTTACTTAATGACTCTACTCCTGTTTGAAGTTTATCAACATCAATATTTTTAGCAAGAGTAATCACATCGTTTAAGGTTGTAGAGCTTTTTTTTGTATTATTTTGGTAGTCATTCCAAATTTCATTATCTTCTCCATACATATCATATAATTCATAAAATTTTTGCCATGTCATTGACCCATCTTTAATATAATTTGCAAAGCTAGGATTTTTTTTAACAAATGCTTTAAAATTATCTATTTGACTCATATTGAACATCACCTATTACATTATATGTCAAATTGTTCTATTTTTGACAGATTATGCTAAAGTAGTGTTATAATATTTTATTGTAAGGAGTGGTTATGAAAAAGAATTATTTAATTATATTTGCTATTATCTTATTTACATTGTGCGGTTGTAGTAATAAATCTAAGGAAGTTAAGGGCATTGATGAATTTAATGAAATTAGTGTAAATAATGATTTTAAAGTTGTTGATAATATGAATTCTTATGAAAATATTAATTACATTGATTATGCTACTTTAGCAGTAATTGATGATGATAGTAATCTTGAAATGGTAATTTATGAATCAGTTGATTATGCAAAAGAAGTGCAAGAAAATCAGATAGAAAATTTTGCTAGTCGTAAAAGTACAGGAGCTACAGAGAAAAAAGATAAAGGAAAAAATTATTATAAATATTCTTTAATTTCTAATAATCGCTACATGGTTAGCTCCAGAGTTGAAAACACACTAATTTTTTGTAATACATCTTTGTCTAACAAAAGTAGTGTCGATGCAATATTAGAAGAATTAGAATATTAATAAAAAGTATCTTGAGAATTTCAAGGTACTTTTTTTATTTTATGATGCTTTTTTAGCATCAAATTTTTTTCTTTGCTCAGTATTTAAAATTTTCTTTCTTAATCTTAAGAAATGTGGAGTTACTTCTAAGAGTTCATCTGAATTTATATAGTCTAGGCAGTATTCTAGAGTGATTTGTCTTGGCCTTTTTAAAACAACTGTATGGTCTGATCCGGCAGCTCTAGTATTAGTTAATTGCTTTCCTTTTACCACATTAACTGCTAAATCATTTTCACGATTACACTCTCCTACAATCATGCCTTCGTATACTTCTTCACCTGGTTCAATAAACATTGTTCCTCTATCCTCAAGGTTACCAATGGCATAAGCAGTAGTTTTTCCATTTTCCATAGATACTAAAACGCCTAATTTTCTTTCACCAACATGTATGTCCTCAATAGGCAAAAATTCTTTAAAAGAATGATTTAATATTCCATATCCTTTTGTCATAGTCATGAAATCAGTAGAAAAGCCAATTAAGCCTCTTGATGGGATAGTATAGTTAAGTCTTACCAAATTATTGACATTTGTCATATTTTTCATTTTTGCACCACGAAGTCCTAAGGCTTCAATAACATTACCAACTGATTCTTCAGGAACTTCTATTTGCACTTCTTCATATGGTTCATATTTTTTATCATCAATTTCTTTAATTATTACTTCTGGTTTAGATACTTGAAGCTCATATCCTTCTCTTCTTAAGTTTTCAATTAAAATTGATAAGTGTAATTCACCACGACCAGAAACTATCCATGAATCTTGACCAGACGTTTCTACGCGAAGCGAAACGTCTCTCTGTGTTTCACGATATAATCTTTCTTCTATTTTTCTAGCTGTAACAAATTCACCATCTTTGCCAACAAAAGGACTATCGTTAGTCATAAAAGTCATCTTTAACGTAGGCTCATCGATTCTTAATATTGGAAGCGCTTCGATTTGTCCAATATCTGTAACAGTTTCTCCGACAGAAATATCAGGAAGGCCTGCAATAGCTATAATATCTCCAGCACGAGCTTCTTTTACCTCTATTCTTTTTAGACCAGAAAATCCAAACAATTTTTGAATTCTAAATTGTTTAATTGTTCCATCTAATCTAATACAAGATACCATTTGGTTTTCTTTAACAATACCAGATTTAATACAACCAACACCTATTCTTCCTACAAATTCATTATAGTCAAGAAGAGCTGGTTGAAATTTTAGTGGAGCATTAACATCTACTTTAGGAGCTGGTATTTCATTAATAATTAAATTATATATACAAGAATAATCTTCTGCTTGAGTTGATAAATCTGGACTTAATGACGCTGTTCCATTTAAGGCTGAAACGTATGCTACATTAAAATCTAGCTGATCATCATTTGCTCCTAGTTCAATAAACAAATCAATAACTTCATCGACAACCTCTTGAAGTCTTGCTGTAGGTTTATCAACTTTATTAATAATTACTATTGGTTTAACATTAGCTTCAAGAGCTTTTTTTAATACAAATCTAGTTTGAGGCATAGTTCCTTCATATGCATCTACTAATAAAAGAACTCCATCAACCATATTCATTATTCTTTCAACTTCACCGCCAAAATCAGCATGTCCTGGAGTGTCTAATATATTTATTTTATATTCATTATAATTTATTGATGTTGGTTTTGCTAAAATTGTAATTCCGCGTTCCCTTTCTATATCATTTGAGTCCATAGCACGAACTTCTACTTGTTCATTTTCTCTAAATGTTCCTGATTTTTTTAATAACTGATCTACTAAGGTTGTTTTTCCATGGTCTACGTGAGCTATTATTGCAATGTTTCTAATACTATCCATAATTATCCTTCTTTCTCTCACACAAGTTATAATTATATGACATAAGTTATAAAAAAACAAGAAAAAATAAATATTTTTTTACTTATTACATAAATAATACATTGTTTATTAATTGTTTATTTTATCTTTATTCTCATAAACAGGTTTATAACTTAAGCGATGATATTTTGTTATACCATATTTTTTTATGGCTTCAATGTGTTTTTTTGTTCCGTACCCTTTATTATTTTTTAAATCGTACATCGGATATTCTTTATCAATTTCATATAGCATATGATCTCTTGTAACTTTGGCTATTACCGAAGCTGCTGATATGGAAATGCTTAAAAGGTCTCCTTTAATAATAGAGGTTGTTGGAATATCTAAATTTAGAGGCATAGCGTCAATTAAGATATGATCTGGTTTTATATTTAAATTATTAATAGCCATAATCATAGCTTCTTTTGTGGCTTCATATATATTAATTTCATCAATTCTTTTTTCGGAGATAATACCAATACCTATAGAAATAGCTTGTTCTTTAATAATTTGATAAAACATTTCTCTTTTCTTTTCTGATAATTTTTTGGAATCAGTCAACCCTTCCAAAGTAAAATTTTCAGGAAGTATTACTGCTGCTGCTACTACCGGTCCAATTAATGGTCCTCTCCCTACTTCATCTACGCCAGCAATATATTTTTTTCCTTTTTTATATAATTCTTTTTCATATTTATAATTGTCTATTAATTCTTTCATAATATCACACTTTCAATACCATTATAAAAAAAAAGAAGGAATAAATCAATTACTTAAATTACCTTTATTCATCTTCTTTAATATTTAAATAAGAATTTAATTTAATAAAAGACACATTATCTATCATTTCATCTATTATATCATCTAATAAAACATATTCTGGCATATCTTTTCTCCTTTACTTTTATTAGATAATATCATAAAAAAATTTTTTTGTGTTAAATTCGACAAAACTAGTTATTTATTTCTAGTATCAACTAGAATAATATCATCTCCTATTTTTACAATTTGACTCCACGATACATTATACTCTTCTCTCGTAAATTTACGTCCTCTTTTTTCTTCTAAAACTAAAGTTTTTATAAATCCTTTTTCATCTACAACTGCATCTACTATTACACCAATTCTTTTTCCATTATATATATTTACAATTTCTTTTAATTGAAGATCTGATAATCTCATATTATCACCTATTTAAATATATTCTATTTAATTAATTTTTTGATATTTGTAATGGCACTTTTTTCAATTCTTGATATTTGTGCTTGACTAATACCTAGCTCGCTAGCTATTTCCATTTGTGTTTTTCCTATTAAAAAGCGATCTCTTAAAATTTGAAGTTCTCTTACTTTTAATTTTTCCATGGCCTTTTCTAATGCTAATTTTAAGTCTTTATCGTATTCATCTTTAGGAGATGATAATTGATCATATAGATAAATCGTATCTCCACCATCGTTATAAATCGGTTCATACATACTTACAGGTTCTTTTAACGAAGTTAGGGCGTTAGCAATATCATATTCGGATACTCCTAAAATTTCTGATAGTTCTTTGTCTGTAGGCATTTTTCCATCAATGGTCATTAATTCTTCTCTTAATTTTATTATTTTGTGTGCTAAATCCTTGACACTCCTAGAAATTCTTAATGAGATATTATCTCTAATATATCTTTTCATTTCTCCGATAATTAATGGACATGCATATGTTGATAAAGTAACATTATAAGATAGGTCAAAATTATCTATTGCCTTTACTAATCCTAAACATCCTACTTGAAATAAATCATCTAAATTATCAACTTTATTATTATATTTTTTTAAAATTGATAAGACTAACTTTAAATTACCTTTTATCAAATCTTCTCTAGCAAAGGGATCTCCATTTTTCATTTTAATAAATAATTGATAATTTTCTTCATTAGTCAAAGGTTTTAATAAACTTGTATTAATACCACAAATATCTACTTTATATTTTGACATAAAAAAGCTCCTTTCACTTATATATTGTTATGAAAAGAGTCTTTTTAAACATTTATTTATTTTTTTATGTTTTATTATTTTTTTATAGGCTAGTTTCAAATCTGGTTTTAGTTATAATTTTCAATAAAATTTTTACTTTATAATAAATTACTTTAAATTGCTGTTATAAATATTTCTTTAGCTTTTTCTTAGCTTTTGATTTAATTGTTTTATCACCAATAAAAATGATTATAAATAGAAGAATAGCTACTGTAACTATATCAAATTTTGTATAATCATTTGTTTCTTCTCCATCTTTTTTTTCTATTGTTGTATCCATAACTTCTCCATCATAATTATTAGCAGCTTCAGTATTCCATATACCAATATTTTTAGCTGATGCTAGTTCTTGTTTTTCTTCTAATAAATTGGTATATTTATAATCGTCATATAGATATGCTACTTTGGCATAGCCATTTTCTACTAATAATTCTTGAAGAAGTTCATCATCAACAAAAACCCAAGCCAGTAATCGATCATATTTGTCGTTTTTATCACTATTTGCATCATATTCTAACTCAATTTTTTTGGCGTTTGTTAATTTATCACATGTATAGTTACTGGCTTCTTTTCCATAGTATTCTACTCCTTTTGTAGGATGAACCGTTTCTGGAGTATCTACTGCTAGCATTCTAACGGTGTATTCTTCTTCGTTTAAAATTACTTTAAAAGTATCTCCATCGACGCATTTGGAAAATGTTACTTCTTCGTTAGCGTAGACATTTGCTATTGGCAAAATAAATATAATAAATACAAAAATTAATTTTCTTTTCACTTTATACTACCTCTAGATTAAGTATAGCAAAAAATTAATTATTTGTAAATTTAATTTATAAACATAAAGTTTAGATATAGAGCTACTAATAACCAAATAATATAGGGAATTTGCAGATATCCCGATAGTTTATTTATTGATAAGAACTTTTTAATCATTATTGCTACTAAAATTATTAAAATAATAATCCAAATAAATGCTAATAAGAAATTTTTTAAGGAAAAAAAGATAAATACCCATAGATAGTTAAAAATTAATTGAATAATATATATTTTAGGAACAGTGTAAATTTTTTCATATACTATATATGAAGAAATTCCCATTAATGTATATAATATTGTCCATACTACAGGAAATATCCAAGACGGAATAATACTATCAATATTAGAATTGGATACGGTAAGTAAGCCAATAACTCCTCCTATAAATATAGGAATAATAATAAAAATACTAAGTAGTTTGTAATTTATTTTCATAAATCCTCCTTAGTATTAATATACTTATTTTTTTTATATTTATTATTTATTTTTTATTTCTTTATAGTAATCATGACGTGGGTTTTGATTATATTCCTCTTCTATTGCTTTCAAAATTGATTCATTATTTTCTGATGAATATCCTGTAAAAAATTGATCACCAATTATTATACAGGGAACATATTTTGTCGATATTCCAGAAACATCAGAAAACTCTTTCATTAAATTACTATTTTCTTGATCATACCATACTTCAAAAGCATAAATATTAATTTTATCTTGATATTCATCATAAATACTTTCTAAGAATGCAAATTCATTTTCACAATTTGCACAACCATTTCCCCAAAATAAATAAATATTTAATTTGTCTGTGTCATTAGTTATATCTTCTTCATGATAGTATCTATTTATATTATTTGCAATTAAAGTGTCGGAATCGTCATCTTCTTCGGTTTTATTAAAATTATCCTCTTCTTGTGGCTTTTCTAATATAATCTTTTTTGTAAACCATTCATAAAAGCCATCTTTTGTTTCATAGTATTTTAAATGCTCTTCTTTATCAGCTTCAAGAAAAGAAATAATTTCTCCTTCTTGATATATTGCTACTGTTGGAAAATATTTTAGTTTTTCTTTTATTTCAGTGTTATCTATTTCTGTACCAGAAATTTTGTAGAAACTTATTTCATATTCTGTTAAAAATTCATTTAATACTGTGTTAAAATTTGCTGAAGTGATGCAATTTGGCATATATACAAATACGGCAAATGATTTTTGATTATTTTCAAGTTCTTTTAGTTTGCTATTATCTATTTCTATAAATCCTACATCTTGCTTATATTCTTCACTTAAACTATAGGAATAATTTTCTTCTTTTTGGCATCCTGTTAATAAAAGGAAAACTAAGAAGAAGTATTTTATAATTTTTTTCATTTTGTTACCTCGTGTAAAATAGTAAAATCAATATTATGATATGGAACTTTCCAAAAATCATATGTTACTTCGCCATCTTCTGTATCTTTTACTTGAACATTATTTTCTCCTTCGTAGTACCAATAGCCACCAATATTATATATTTTATTTTCATCCCATCCTAAAGCTACTAACATATTT
The DNA here is from genome assembly GCA_944350315.1 of uncultured Bacilli bacterium. GTDB lineage: Bacteria > Bacillota_I > Bacilli_A > RF39 > UBA660 > RUG705. Next base: position 61,344 of record CALVON010000025.1, read on the forward strand.
TTAGTCATTCCTGCATATCCACCACCACCACACATTAAGAAAATATATTTATCTTTTGGAAAATAATATTCTAATATTTCTAATGATTCTTCATAATTAGCTATATAATCTCCATCATCTGTTAATGTGTATAAAGTTTTTCCTGTATATCCTGTGCCAACTTCTTCTGGTAAGTCTTTAACAGTACATAGTAATGGATATGGAATAACCTCAAATCCTTTAATAAATCCTGATAAATATGAGTCTCCACCAATATTTTCATAGTCTGCTTCGTCAACTAACATACGCATATCATAGTATACTGTATCATCTCGTTGTAAGTAAGAATCAATTGTAGATTCATTTATGTTTGCATCAATTCCAAAGCTCCCTCTTAATCCTTCTGTTACTTCAGGTTTAGGTAATTCATTATTATTGCATCCGCATAGTAAAAATAATATTAAAGTAAATATAATGGTTATTTTATATTTATTTTTTTTAGTCATGTGTTCCTCCTTCATGTTTAATATTTTATATTTATATTTGTTTTTTTGCAATAAAGAGGCAGTTGAAAAAACTCAACGCTTGGTTGAGTTTTTATTTTGTACAGTTGTCTTCTAGTTCTAATGGTATTTTATAGGTTGTTATTTTTCCATTAGTATCAGTTGCATTAATTAATAAATATAGGGTATCTTTTTGATATTTTTTGCATGTACTAGTATAATCATCAATATTAAAAGTAATATCTTTCAAAAAATCATCTAATTTTATTGTATTATTATCTAAATAATTATAGCTATCTATAATAGTTTCTATATTATTATTTTTTTCATATAATGAACATTCAATTTTTTGATAATCAGTATTATCATGCTCTCCACAATATGAAATATTTGAAATATAGATTGATGACTTTGTTTGATTATAGGCAATGCTTCCTGATATCTCAAAATGATCACAATTTGTAGAAATTGTCTTAAATTCAAATGATTCATTTTGAGTATATTTATATATTATAAAAGAAAATATTAAAACAATTACAACTACAATAAATAAAATAATTAAGCGATAGTTTCTTTTTACAGATATATTAGATGGCAATTTTCCATCTAATATATCTTCAATATTTATATTAAAGTCTTCACTTATTCTTTTTAACAAAGAAATATCAGGCATATTTTTGCCATTTTCCCATTTGGAAACAGCTTGATAGGTAACACCATATTTTTCTGCTAAATCTTTTTGTGTCAAATTATTTTTTTTTCTTATTTCTTTAATAAAATTTCCTATCTTTTCTTGATTCATAATTATCACTTCCTAACTATATAAATTAATATTTAATTATGAATTTTATATAATTTATTATATCATAAAAAAATAACAATTATAATTATTTTTTTATTATTGATATATTAATTATTTTAAATAGTATAACAAAAAATTAATCAAGTTAATTATTTGATTAATTTTTTGTTATTTTCATTACTAATTTCAAGTTTATAATAGTATTCTTCTTCTGATAAAGCTTTATAGTCCATTTTACCATCTGCTCTTTGATAGTAATATAGATAATATTTTTTCCAGTATTTTCCTGTTTCAAAACAAATGGCTATACAGAAACTTGTACTTCAGAAGGAACACTTACAAAAGTAATTTTGTCATCTTTAATGATAACTAAATCAATAATACTAGATATTTTGTTTGCATAGACACCACTTTTTAAATAATCTGATTCTAAAAATCTTTTTTCTGGAAGTGAAACACTAGTGATACCATTATATCCAAACATAAAGCTATCAATAAATGTTGTATTTTGTCCTTCTTTCATGTTAATTGTCAATTGATTTTTATATATTTGTAGTATTATTGTTAGTCGATATTTATTAATTCGTATTCACGACTTCCTAATTTATGCTGACATGCTGCTTCTATAGTATGAATTCCATGCCTTGATGTCATTCTTTCTATTAATGAGGCTTTTCCTTTATCTGGTGAATTAATTACAGAATCGTAACAAGCTTGATCTATAGCTACTGGATCTAGAGACGCAAAAATACCGATATCAGCCATTTCTGGTTTATGTGGATTAGGATCACAATCGCAATCTACTGATAAGTTATTAGCTACATTGATGTATATAATATTTTCTTTTCCTTTATAGTCAATAATTGATTTTACAGCATCTGCCATAGATTCTAAGAAATCATCTTGTTTTGGAAGGTTAGCCCATGTCTTTTCTTGATCTAGACTTGTTCCAGCTGAATGAATATTTAATTTCCCTTTTGTTGATGCAAAACCTATAGCCATATTTTTTAATGCTCCGCCAAATCCACCCATTGCATGTCCTTTAAAGTGTGATAGACATAATATTGAATCATATTTATCGATGTTTTTACCAACAATATTTTTATTTAAATGAAATCCATTTTCTATGGGGATTTCAAAGTCGCCATCTTCATCCATAATGTCACATGGAGCAATTTTTTTAAATCCATGTTCTTCGATGACTTTCCAATGGTCTTTGGGATTTTGTCTTTTACCACCATAAGCGGTTCCACATTCAATAATTGTACCATTTAATTTTTGGACTAAATCTTTAATTAAATTGGGATCTAAGAAATTATTTCCTCCTGGTTCTCCAGTTGATATTTTAACTCCTACTTTTCCTTTTAAATCTACTCCTAATGATTCATAAATTCTAATCAAACTATCGGAGGTTACATTACTTGTAAAATATACTTTCGATTTATTCATAAATTAATCAATCCTTTCTTCTACATTTATTCAATTTTATTATTTTATAACAACACACTAAATAATTATTTACATTAATCCTTTTTCTATTAAGCTTGGTATTACGTAATTTTCCAAGATGCTTCCTAGCTTTATTCCCTCTTTTTTGTAATTTTTGTCTATCCAGATAGCTTCTTTTATTTCGTTATTACATTTTATTTCTCCCTCTGTTTTGACAATATATGTTTGTACGTAAATTGGTTCTTTTGAGAAACAAGCAATGTCATCATATCCTCCTAAAAAATCTGATTCGATAAGTATTAATGATAGTTCCTCATATAACTCTCTTTTTAATGTTTCAAAATCTGTTTCTTTTCCTTCTCTTTTTCCACCCGGAATAATACATTCTTCTTTACCATTCTTTTTTCTTTGTACTAATATTTTCTTGTCTTTTAAAATTACGCCACCAACCTTATCTATCATTTTTCCTCCTTTTATTATGTATTTATTTTTATATTGTAATATTTAAATAAATTTAACAATTTCATTCATTTTTTTTCTTATGTTATGTAGTGGATTTCCTTTATAATCATCAGATGCATATCCTAGTGGTAATAAGCAAATTACTTCAATATTCTCAGACAAATTAAATTCCTTTTTCAGTTCATCATTATCAAACATTTCTATCCAAATATTATCAATACCAACATTTGTTGCCTCCAACATCATATGGGTTGCCGCAATACATGCATCCATTTCATAACTAGAATAGTCTTTTTTCGTCCATGCAATATTTTTATCGCTACATACAACTAATACAGTTGGAGCTCCAAAACGACATGGAGTAATTTTGTCAATTTTTTCTATTCCTTCTTTAGACTGGACTACTAGTATTTTTTGAGGTTGTAAATTTTTTGCAGTTGGTGCTAGCCTACCAGACTCCAATATTCTTTCTAATTTTTCTTTGGGAATCTGTTTGTCTTTAAACTTTCTTGTCGCAGTTCTCCTCATTATAACTTTTTCAAATTCATTACTTCCAAATCCGTTATTATTTTCTAAATTCATGTTAGCTTCAATCTCCTTTTTTAGTAAAATTTTGTATTTCTTGTAATTCGAATCTATATCTTTGCTTGATATACGGATATTTCTCATGATCTACTTCACTTAAAAACATATCTAAAGGCCTAACAAATAAATCATTATTTCCATATAGACCTCTATAAATTACTATACTTTCCAATGTTTCTGAATCTTTAGCAAGATCAATAACAAAATAATAATTTCCTTTAAAGTGTTTATATATACCATTAATCTTAATTTCTCGCACTATTTAACTCCTTTTATATATTATTAATTATATCATTTAGTAATTTTAAATATGTTTAATGCTTTTTCTGATTTTCTTTACTTAATTTATAATTGTATTATAATTATCTTTTTATATTTTTCTTATATTATTTTTCACTATTTATTCATTTTTTCATTAAAAATGTTGTTTTTTTATATATGTATACTAAAAGACTATTTAATTAGTTTTTTCTTTAAACAATATGGGACTACTTCATTTTTTAATGTATTTGATAATATTTCATCCCCTATAGTAGTATCATACCATAAAAATTTTTCTATTTCTTCTGAAGTTTCTAAGTTTCCTTTTAATATTCCATTATATTTAAATACATAAAAATGTATTGGAGTAATTCCGTCACTTGTGGCAATTTCATCAAATTCCATTACTAGTTCAAATAAATTTTCATCGAATTTGGCATTTTTCCCTAATTCTTCATGACATTCTCGTAAGGCTGCTTCTAATGGTGTTTCGCCTGCTTCAACGCTTCCGCCAATCATTTGAAAAGTTGGTCTTTTTCTTGGCTTATCTATTAGTAATTTGTTATTTTTAAAAAACATGGTTCCTACAACTTTAATCATATTTGTAATCTCCTTTAAATTTATTGCTAATGATAAATGCAGTTTTTTTGATATATAGTTGTCGATAGGCGTTTGAATATAATATTTGTATAAGTAAATCATTTTCCTATTTTTAAGTTTTTACAGTCTTGTTTTAATTTATAGTAAATCATCCCAAGAATATAACTTGATAAACTTATGTTTGCCTTATTTTATGCTACTTTTCACAGCAATTCTTATGTTTTTTACCAGAACCACATGAAAATTATTTGGCTGTATTTTAAATACATATAGTACAAATAGTATTATATTTTTTTCCTTATTTCATGGGTATTTAGTACATTATATTATTAGTATTATCTATATTATAAATATTACTAATTTTATATTTACGTGGACAAAATGTTGATGAATTCATTAAATATCCTCATTTTGCTTACTTGTACTAAGTATATCAAAATGACACTTTAAAGTAAAGTATAGGAAATGTCACTATATTAATTTAAAAAGTATCGAAAACGCTACTAATAAGAACACTGCAACAAATATAAAAGTAATAATCATAATAATTTGTTGTTCTTTTCTTCTCTCTTCAATCCATTCATATAAATCTTTTCTATTTATATAATATTTATTTGTTTTTTTATATAATGGCAACCCTTTTTCGGAATAATATTTCATAACCATATATCTTGTACAATTTAGTTCTTTCATTATTTCAGTCATTGGTAATTCATTAATATTTAATTTTACTTTTTCATTTAATTCATTCTTTCCTAATTTATCATTATATCCGATTATTTTATTACTAACTTCATCGATTATATTCTTATCTATATTTTCAATTTGAATCAAATAAATTGTATTTAATCTAGGATTATATATTCCTATTTTTTTTATACTAGAAAACTCATTATGAATCGAATGTATTCCCATTATATAATAAATAAGTAATTGTAATGTATGTGACGATTTAGGTTTATTTTTACTTACTTTAAAATCCCATAACGTGTCTTCAGTTAAAAAATCTCCATCTCCGCTATCTATTTTACTTGTATATCCACCCTCAAATGTAAACCCGTTTTTTATTATTGGTCCGTACTCTTCATAAAATAATAAACTTCTTTTTATCATAACTCTTATGTTCTCAATTGTATCTCTATCAGGATTAATTGTTTTTACATCTTTATATCCTATTCCACCAGCTCTTACAAAAACATCATATCCCACTAATTTACATGCAGACTCTATTGATTTATCATCAATACCTTTAATACTTTTTAATAGATTAACAGCATATTCTTTATCATTAGCTAACATTGATCCCATGATAGAAATTCTAAATGAATTTTCTAAATCTTTATTCATCATAAATCTTGTTAAATAATCGACTACTAATCCGACCAGACTGCTATGAATATTTTCTTCTTTTAATTCATTATTATCATTTAATTGTATTTCTTCAAATGTTGACGGAGGAACATATCCACCTCTTGGTTGTTTTATTTGTTTTATAATTTGTGTTACAGATGCCATAAAATACCTCCATTACATTTTTTCGTATATTTATAGTATATCATATTTTGATATTATATAAAATGTGCAAAATCAATAATATTTTTTATCTGACGTACTTACTCAAAAATTCTTCTAACTCTTTTTCTGTACAAAATATTTCTTCAAAAATATTATATAACGTATCTGTTGCTTCGTATTCACCTATTGCATAACATTTTTTGCCCATACCATAAGCTATTCCTGATTCTATATGAGCTGCTTTACCGGCTGGTAATACAAGTAATA
>CALVON010000026.1 GCA_944350315.1 uncultured Bacilli bacterium
CTTTTATAACCAGCAAATTGGTGAGGCTCGTAAGTAAGGCATCTGTATCCACGATGTAAACGAATATTTGTAGAAGTGCATTCAGTTGTCCATTCATATACATTTCCGGACATATCGTATATGTTATTTACTGAGCCTACAGAACCTGTTGGTTTTATTACATTTTCAGTGAAGATCGTATTAATACTATTTTGTGAAATTATTATGCAAAAAGTGGTATTCTTGCTAAATAAAAACGTGCAAAAAGTGGCAAAACAATTAAACTTATATTTAAAATTTTATTAATTAATAAAATAGATTTAAATTTAAATAAAAATAATTATTATAAAAAAATAAGATATAGCATATAATAATTAATGTAAAAAGTTATTCCAGTATACTGAAAAAAATATAGATTTTTAAAAATTATTCCAGTATGATGGAAAAGATACGCATTTTAAAAAGTTATTCCACTGTACTGAAATAACTTTACTTTTTCTATAAAATGTGTTACAATATTTTAGAGGTGAAAAAATATGTTAATTAGAGAAAAATATTTATCTCAGATAAGAGATTTTTATAACGAAACTTCATTAATCAAAATAATATATGGATTAAGAAGAAGTGGAAAATCTGTAATCTTAACACAAATAATTGACGAAATCAAAGCTAAAGGCATAAAGGATGAACAGATAATATATATAAATTTTGAATCTTTAGATTATAGTTTTATAAAAAATGCTAAAGATTTAAATGATTATATCAAAAGCTTAGTAAAAAATAAAAAAATATATTATGTTTTCCTAGATGAAATACAAAAAATTGATGATTTTGAAAAAGGAATAAATTCACTAAGGATAACTAATCAGTTTAGTATATTTATAACTGGTTCTAATAGTAAGATGACATTTTTAGAGTTATCGACCGATTTATCTGGCAGATATGTTAGTTTTAGAGTTTTACCTCTATCTTTTAAAGAAGTAGTAGAACTTACTAATACTCCTAAAGAAGAATATAAAAAGTTATTATTAGATATATTCGAATGGGGAACTTTACCTCAAAGATTTTCTTTTAATAATGAAAGAGCAAAGTTAAATTATATTTCTGATGTATATGACTCTATATTATTAAAAGACGTAGTTGAAAGATTAAATATTAAAGATATAACATCCTTTAATAAAATATTACAATATGTTCTGGAAACTGAAGGAAAAGAATTTTCAGTAACCAACGTTTTAAAATATTTAAAACAAGAACATCATGAAATTGCTAATGATACATTATATAATTATTTAGAAGCTCTTTGCTCAACTTTTATAATGAATAAAGTTTATAGATATGATATACAAGGAAAAAGTGTTTTAAAAACATTAAATAAATATTATGCATCAGATTTAGGAGTAAAAAAGATAAAAACAAATAATAAAGAATTAAACTATTCAATTGCATTAGAAAATATAGTATATAATGACTTAATATCAAAAGGTTATGAAGTATTTATTGGAAAAACCAAAAAAGGTGAAGTAGATTTTGTTGCAACAAAAAACAAAGATTTAAAATACATTCAAGTTTGTTATACACTATCATCTGATGAAACAATAAAAAGAGAATTTGGAGCTTATGATAGTATTAATGATTCTTATGAAAAGTATGTTATATCTATTGATGAGGAAAATTATTCAAGAAATGGAATAAAACATATAAATGTATTTGATTTTTTAATGAATGAAAACTTTTAAAGTAATTCACAAAATAGTATAAATGCGAACTTCAGTGGTAACATCTTACCAACAGGCTCTGTAGGGGCAGTAAATAACATATATGATATGGCTGGTAATGTATTTGATTGGACAGCTGAAGCGAATTCTACTGGCGTCCGTGAGTATCGTGGGTATTACTACGGCACTGAATCTAATTACTGTTATGCTGGGTACCGTGACAATTACCACCCTACCCAGTTTTACAACTACTATGGTTCACGTATGTCATTATACATATAGGATAATATAAGTAAATAAAATAATCTGTAGTATTTCTTTTGAAATAGTATCATAAGAAATTATTATAAGTATAATAATGAATAATTAAAATAAAAAGGCTTGTAACTATATATCTTATTACAAGTCTTTTTATTACATTTAAATTTATAAGTTTTAAGTTAATTTTAATTTTGTTAAGGTATAATTATATACTTTGATAAAATATTTCAATATAATTTATTTTTAAGTTATATTGTTAGATGCTTGTATGTATAAACTTAGACGCGAACCATAGAAATCATGCGAAGCACGAGGAAGATTGTAATAACGATCGCCAGCATTCCAGATATCAGAACTAGTAAGGTAATTAGCACCACGAAAAACACGCTTATGAGTTCCCCATTTTTCAGAGTACATTTCTGACGTCCAATCTCTTACATTTCCAGCCATATCATATATGTTATTTACTGCCCCTACAGAGCCTGTTGGCTTTCTTTCACCACTGAAGTTCGCATTAATACTATTTTGTGCATATGGAATAATATAAAATCATTATTACAATTAATTTACATTGTTAAAATAGTGTAACTAAATTTATAAAAAGACTTGAAAAAATATAAAAAAACATATAAAATAAAAATATGATATTTACAAAAAAGAGGGATTATATGAAAGTAAAGAATGGAATAACTTTAATTATTTTAGTTTTAACTATTATATTAGCTTTAATTTTAGTTACAGCAACGACACTTGCTGTAGGTAATTCAATTGATAATGCAAGACTTGCTGCATTTGCAAATGATTTAA
>CALVON010000027.1 GCA_944350315.1 uncultured Bacilli bacterium
ATCCTGAGCCAGGATCAAACTCTCCAAAAAAATAAATATCTTTATTAGATATTAAAATTTCTTATAGTTTTAATTCTGCTACTCAAATTGACGTTTTGCTCAGTTTTCAAAGAACATTTCTTTCACAATCACCGATTTTCCCGATGACAGTTAATAATATACCAAACTATTCATACCTTGTCAACACTTTTTTTAACTTTTTTTATTTTTTTTGCTTATAATACAAGGCCTTTACATTTATTATTTATTTTTAAGGCTAAATTGACTTTTTCGAATGATTATTTTGAAATGTTTTTTATAGATATTAATACATAAAAAGCCTCGTTTTATAGTACGAGACTTTTTATAATACTTTTATTTTTTAGTAATCCTTATTTTTATTTTTGTGGTTTTTGCGGTATATGTTGCTTTTACATCATCACCCGTAACTGTTATTGCAACCTCGTGATCGCCTTCCTTGTATCCAGATAAGTCAACTATGGCTTTAATTTTACTTTCGTCAATGGAATCCAATACTTCTTTGGTTCCTTTTACTATTACTGTTGTTTTAATCGACGAAGCACCAATTGCTGCCGCTTTATAATTTGGATCTAAATTTGTTGTTTCTATCATTATATTTTCTATTTCTTTTGAAGTTTCTTCTCCCAAAGTTACCGTTATTTTTGTGTTTTTCACCGATAATTCTCTTATGCCTTGTGGTGTTGTCAAGGAAGCTTCAAACACTTTATTAGTGCTTAGATTTGTTACGTCTATCTCAACTGGTAGGTATTCTATATTTTCTATTGCTTCTTCACTTCCATATACAGTAACTTTTGTTTCAGTTGAAGTGATTGAACTTATTGCTTTACCAAATTGCACTTCTCCGACTGGAATTATTTTAATTGGGACTTCCTTGCTAGGAGAATCTATATTTATTGTTGCATTGACTCTACTAGGAACCATTTCAACATCTACTGTTTTTCCATCATCATCATATGCTACTAAAGGAACATTTTCTAAGGTCATTACTCCCACTTCTGGATCTATCAATTTTGATATATCAACTAACGCTCTAACTGTTGCTACTTTTTTAATTGTATGTTCTGCTCCTTTAATTATAATTTCTTCTTGGTCAATACTTACATTAGAAATAGATAATTTTGTATCTAGACTTTCCTTATTAATTGTATCAATAGTAGCTGTTTTTGTCGCTGATACTTTAGGATATATTATTATTGTAACTGTTGATGGGGAAACATTATAGTCTATCGAATCGACAACGCTTTCATAGTTTAAAGAAACTTTATGTGTTCCAGCTTCTAAATTAGATATATCAACAGAAACTGTTCCTTTAGACAATTGCTTTGCAAGATACATATCTACTTTTCTGCCAATTAAAGTTACATCTGCTGTTTCTGGCAGACCTTCTACTACATAAGTTTCTGTATTATAAATTGCTTCTACTTTCTGATCATGCAATACTTCAGCGTATGAATCTACTAAAACTATTGCTTTATTATCAATTACAATGAAAGAAATTATTGCTATAACTAAAGAAAGGAATAATAAAGTATTTTTTCTTACTAACCATCTTTCAAATTTATCCGTTCTATTTCCCATTTTTTCTGAAATTATTAATATAAATTTTGTTATTGGAGTAATTATTTTTTTGTCAATTAATCTTCCTATTGCTTTAATTATTAAAAATATCTTCTTAAACTTTTTATTCTTTTTATTTTTTTTCATCAGTATCAAGCTCACTTTCTTCATCGAATTGTTCGTCTAGTAATAATTCTTTTTTCGGTTTTAATTCTTCAATTAAAATCATCCTTGCATCATCTAGAGATAAATTATAGTTAAGAATTCCATTTATAGCTATTGATATTTTTCCTGTTTCTTCTGATACTACTAAAGCAATACAATCACTTTCCTCACTTATTCCTAGTGCTGCTCTGTGCCTTGTTCCTAATTTTTTGTTAATCTTACTATTTAAGCTTATTGGAAATACTGCTCCAGCACTTGTAATTTTATTTCCTTGAATTATTACTCCTCCATCATGTAGGGGATTTCGTGGAAAAAAAATGGAAATTAATAATTCTGCTGAGATGTCAGCATATAATGTTTTGCTTTTTGTAACATAGTCATTTAAGCTAATTTCTCTTTCTATAACGATTAGACCGCCTATTCTCGATTTTCTCATATAATCAACTGAATTTATTATTTCATAAACTACTTTTTCTCTTTCATCTAATGTTAATGATCGATGTTTTGTCAAAATTTGTTTTTTTCCTAACTGCTCAAGGGCATTTCTAATTTCGGGCTGAAAAATAATTATTAGAGCAAGAGGCCCCCAAGTAATTGTATATTCTAATATTAAGCCAACTGTTTTTAAATTCAAGTAATCACTTAATAATTTTACTATAATAATTATTAATACTCCTTTAAGTATCATTACCATTTTAATATTGTTTTTTAAATTTTTTAATATTGCATAAATAAATATCCACACTAGCGATACATCTATTAAATTTTTTAGTATAGAGAGTACACCATTTATAGTCATATCAACACCATCCTTTAATATTCATTTTATATTATATCATATTAATTAAAAAAATGATAGAAATTTTTATTATAAAAAAGCTAGTGCTTTTTGACACTAACTTTTTTTCACATCAATTTATTTATTTCTATATTAGTCTTTACCTCTAATAAAATGTTTATTTATTGGTTAAAAATTTGTTTTTATAGTATATTAAGTATGCGATAAGTACAAATATTATTCCTACTGAAACTATTGCTACAATTTTTACGCCTGAGGTTTGAACATTTTCATATGTATCTAATCCAAATGTGCAGGAGATTCCTTCTAAATTTCCCTGGCCAACAGTTACACCTTGAATGTTATCTTCTTTATATACAACCGTTGTGCTTCCTGTTGCACCTTTTGTAAAAGTTATACTTTGCTCGCCAGGATTTTCTAATGCAGTTACTGTTAATTTATTACCATTTACTTCACATTTTAATCCTGATGTGCAGTTGACACTATAATCTGATAAGACTCCATTACTATCAGTATAGGTTGCTGTTTCTCCAACAGATATTTCCAATTTCTCTGCTTGACTGCACATTGATGGCTTAGTATTATACTTTGTTATAGAATTTTTAATTGCCGCATATTCTGCTTCTAAATCTATTGCACCTGTTGCTAATCCTAAATATACATCATTGCTATAATAATTTTGACGATATCCGCTTGCATACAGTTCATCCCATATTAATTTTTGAGTGGCTGCATAGTAGTTATGACTATTTCTTTCATTGTTGTATCCATAACCAAAATATATATATTCATTTATTTTCTTTGATACTTCTTTGGCTTTATTTGCGTCATTTAATGCCGTAGTTAAATATCCTTCTAAGTTTTGATATTTAATCGACGTAGTGTCTCCTGTTTGTAAGTTACTACCAATATCTATGCAATATCCAATTTTCTTATCGCCATCCACTACAGTTATCATATCTAAAAAGGTCGATTTCCCATCTATTACCTTGTAAATTCTATAGTTTCCATTAATTTCATCATTATAGTACGTATAAGTTAACTCTATTTTGGCAGCTGATACTTTTTTAGTCGCAAATAAAACTAGTATCAATATTAAAATAATTTTTTTTATTTTTTTACTCATTTTATTCTCCTTTTCAATTTTATTATAATTATTTTGCTTCTTCCGTTGCTCTAGTTTCTCTTATTACAGTAACTTTTATTGTCCCAGGGTATTGAACTTCAGATTCAATCTTTTCTTTAATAGTTCTTGCTACCTGATATGACATTAAGTCATCTACTTCTTCTGGCTTAACCATTACTCTAAGTTCTCTACCTGCTTGAATTGCGTATGCTTTATCAACTCCCTTTATGTCATTACCAATTTGTTCTATTTTTTCTAACCTTTGAAAATAATTTTCTGATGAATCGTTTCTAGCTCCAGGTCTAGATGCGGAAATGGTATCAGCAATGGCTACTATCGAAGATATAAAACTGGTTGGCGCAACATTTCCATGATGTGATGCTATCGCATTTATAACAATTTTATTTTCATTGTATTTTTTTGCTATATCTACGCCAATATCTATATGATTACCTTCCATTTCAAAATCAATGGCTTTTCCAATATCATGAAGTAGTCCCGCTCTTTTTGCAAGATTAACATTTTCTCCTAATTCAGCTGCTAAAAGCCCAGATATATATGCGACTTCTTTGGAATGACTTAATGCATTTTGTCCATAACTGGTTCTAAAATAAAGTTTTCCAATTATGGAAATTAAGTCTGGATCTATTTTTGATAATCCTAATTCATATATAGTATTTTTTCCATATTCTTTTATTCTTTGATTAACTTCATTACACATCTTATCATATACTTCTTCAATTCTTGCTGGATGAATTCTTCCATCTTTTATTAGAGTTTCTAGCGTTAGTTTAGCTATTTCTCTTCTTAATGGATCAAAGCTAGAAATTACAATTGCTTCGGGAGTATCATCAATTATTAGATCAACACCTGTTACTGACTCTATTGTTCTAACATTTCTTCCTTCCCTTCCAATTATTCTTCCTTTCATTTCATCATTAGGTAATGAAATTACTGATACTGTTTGCTCATTTGTTACATCTGCTGCATATTTTTGCATACAATTTATTAACATTTCTCTTGCTTTCATATCTACATCTAGTTTGGCTTCATTTTCTTTTTCTTTGACATATGCAGCAATTTCTTTGCTCATTTTCTCTTCAACAATTCTCATGACTGATTCTTTAGCTTGTTCTTTTGAAAAGCTGCTAATTCTTTCTAATTCTTCTAATTGTTCACGTCTAATTTCTTCTACTTTATCTTTAATTTCTTGGATTTCATCTTGTTTTTTTAAAAGATTTTTCTCTCTTTCGTCTAATCCTTTTTCCCTATTTTGCATAGTTTCATCGCGTTTATCTAAATTTTTTTCACGTTGTAAAAGACGTTCTTCTGCTTCTTTTACTTCATTTTTCTTTTCTTTCAATTCTTTATCTGTTTCTATTTTTAGTTTGTTAATCTCTTCTTTTGTTTCAAATAGGGATTCTCTTTTTATTTTATCAGCATCTTTTTTTGCTTTTTCGACAATCATGTCTGCTTTATTTTCATTTTTTTTATTTTTAAGGTAATTTATAACCTGTAATAGAATTATTCCAATTATTAGACCAAGAATAAATAATATAATGGAGAAGACTGTTTCATTCATGTGAACACCTCCATTCTTAATATTTTTTATGATAGAAAATTTTATTCTAAAATAAACTATACAATTTAATTGTATAGTTCTTTTTAATTAAAGTCAAGTATTTTAGTGCTTATTTTAATATAAGTAATATTTAAAAACTTACAGAAAGCATTACCATTAACAATCTTAATTTTTATTTTTTTACTAATATGTTGGAAATATACTGGAAAAAATTATATAATATATTTTGAATTTATTATTACTGAAAAAAGTTGGCACATTTTAATGCTAACTTTTTCTACTTTTTAATGTCTTGTTTATGTTTATCAATTAAGTTATTCTTTGTATTCATATTTGCCAATAATATTATAAATTGGTGTCATATCTTCTGAATTAAGTAAATCTTTTAAGTAATTAAGACTTCCTTTATTGCTTATTTCAGTCACTTTAAGCAAATCTTCAATTACTATATCCATATATATTTTAATTATTTCAAATATTCCAATTGGTAATTCCTTGTTAAGAGAAATTAACTTTTTCAATTTAATCATAGATACCATGTAATCATCCATTGAAGATAATAATTTAGGAAAATTATTATTAAATAAATGTCTAAAATTGCCATCATCATTAAGAAAGTAATTCTTATAAATGTCAACTCCGAAAGCATACATAAGTACTTTGGCACATACTTTCTCAAAATTATAGAATCCTGAATCTCCGTTTGCATATTCCAAAAATAAATCAGTGATTCCTTCGTTTAGCGCATATCCTCTTGATTTTTTATATACTCTATTAACTTTTATGCATATACCTTGTTCTTTTTTTCCACTACTACTTGCTACATGTAATAATTCTCTTATGATATTAGTACTATCATTATACAAAATAACATTATTAATCGGATCATATCCATTATAAATATCTATGGTATTTTCAATTTTATTTAATAGTAATGTTTTACTATTTTTAATAAAATTATCTGTGCTCATTTGATATTTATTAAGCATTTTTAAAATTAAGTTATATTCAGCTTCAGTAATTTTTCTACTTGATAATACTTTGTAATTTTTCTTTTCCATTTTATCACTATCCTAGCTTTTTCGGTAATAATTATAAAAATTTAACTTTACATAGTCAATATTATAGTATTGCTATTTTTATATGTTATTATTTCCAACTATTTATTATAGTTGTTAATTTTTTATTATCATGCTTGTAGATTTTTTTCAGTTCTTTGCAATCATGATGATATAACATAGTTTTTGATATTACGGTTTATTATTTTGCCCTTTCACTTATTGATATCAAATAAATTTTATTGATAAAAATATTTTCTTTAATTTGCACGATAATATTAATTAATGTAAAAAATTTGCTAATTCTATATCATTTATGTAAATTTTAATTTTGCGGGTTCATTTTTTTTTATGCTAGATGAATCATAAATTATTACGCGAACGCCAAGATTTAATTTACTTGATACATCATTTTCTAGCATAGAAATATAATCTTTTAAAATAATTTTTTTATCTATTAAATTATTTCTATCTTTTTCATCATACCTTAGGCCTATAATTAATGCATTAGATGGGGCATAAAAATATTCTACTTCAGGGCCATAATTAATGTAAGCCTCTTGTTCTTGTAAAGGTAATTCTGCAATAACCCTTTTATATGTTTTTCTTATAAAATCTTCTGTTTCTGTATCAAATTCATACTCATCATTAATAATCTTATTCATTAAAAATTTGCTTTCATCACTACTTAAATTTTCTATATGTAGATTATTTCTAATGTAAAAAAATTTTAACTTGGTACTTAATTCTTGATAAAAATCTTTATCTTCATCATTTACACAATTAAATAGTGGGTTCATATCAAGTGTGTCATCAATATTTTTTATCCTTGTATGTTTTATTAAAAACCTCTCTAGATAGTCACTATATAAGGAATACATTGTAAAATAAAATCCCCTTTGATTTTTTTCCATTTCATCAACATTAATTTGATTGTTAAGCACTGGAAATCTGCTTTTAAATTTTTCATAAGTTATTATTTTCATTAATTACCTCCTTTAATTGTTTTTGAAACGAAGAAAGTTGAATTAAAATCTTTTAAATCCGAGAACTCTATAAGGTATTTTTTACCCCATGAAGATACGATAATTCCATCATCTCTAACTCCAGCAACAAAGACAGCATGTCCTGCGCCCTCTCCCCAATTACATGTTTTTACGTCAGGGCCACCATCTAAGTTTTTCATGGTAATTATTTGCGGAGATTTTTCATTATAATATATTCCCATAAGAATTTGATTGCCTTCTATGAGTTCGTTTTTTATTATTTGAATATGCTCTGTAGATAAAGTACTACCAAATGATTTTATTGGAGTAGATACTATTTCATTATCAACTTTATGTGATTTTAAAAAATTATTTATTGCAGTAATATTTATACCGCGGGCCGTGCTCAAATATATTTGATTGTTTTTTATAAAATCTTTATCGGCAGACAAAAATTGATTATGTAGGATAATTTCTCCTGTTTTACTATCAAAACTAAACAATTTACCTCCACTGACTGATAAATTACAATATATATATAAATCTGTGATTAAGGTATTTGAATTTAAATGTATTCTTCCATTTATTTCATGATACATAGGATAACCAAAGTCTTTTAAGAATTGATCTTCCTTATTAAGATAAGAACTAAATATACAGTTTGCTACACGCGCATAAGAACAGGCACCTACTGTATCTAAATTATTTAATATTGCGAGTAAATTATTTTCGTTTATATTATATCTCCTTTGTAATTCAGCAATTGTACTTTCTATTAAATCAAAATTATATGTTAATAATGACTCAGCCACATTCTGATTGACACCAAATTCTCCACTTTTGTTGCCTCTGATATTATCTAAATATTTTTCTAAGGCATTGGCTAATTCAACTATAGATTTATTTCTATCAGCAATTCTTAATGCTTTATATAAACCATTTTCATAATATATTTTACCTAAATATCCATCATTTATCATTAGATTTTTTGCTATTCTGGCTTCGCTTAGAAATTTATTTGCTAAATAATTTTTTTTATAATCATCTCCATTTTTAAATTCTTCTATTATATCCATATCAGAATATATATTTTGCCCCGCAATACTATATATATATAGTTCTTTACCATCTAAGATTCTTTTTGCTTTATATTCAATTCTTAAATAACTGCCATCGCTTCTCTTTATTACAGACATAGAGCCAAATTCCTTCAATTCTGGGGGTGCTAAATTGTTAACAATTACGTTACCACTAGTTGCCCCTGAATTTATATTGCCACTGCTTCCTATATTTACCCCAGCATTTAAAAGGTTCTGTTTTATAGCTAAATATACATCGTAAAAATATTGTTCTATTATTTTAGAATTAGTAAATATTTGATTTAGGCTGGCTTTATATTTATTAACATATTGTCTATCTACAAAAGCAATTGCATCTTTTATTTGATTTGTTATAAATTGATTATAAGACTGTATTGGTCTTCCATCAGATGAATAAATATCATTACCATAACCAATAAACTCATCTATTGCTGCCGAAAGTGCTGGTGCCCTATTGAATGTTAATTCTGGATGAGTATCTCTAATTTCTTTACAAATATTAATGTAATCTAACAAATATTCATCTTGTGCATAGATGACTAAACTTTCATCTCTTTCTAACGATGAAAGAAATTCGACATTTCCTGTTTTAAAGTCAAAAGCAGCAGTTTTAAAATAAAATGGAATGCCTAATTCTTCACATTTATTTACAAATAATTGTATAAATTTCAATGTTGTATCATAATCAGCATTTATATATAGCTTATTTGGTGCAGATTTCGTTGAATATACACTATTATTTGTACGGCAATGGATAAAGTGTCCATATTCAGTTGTTGAATAATTTTTATTAGGTTTTACGAATCTATTATAAAAGTCATATAATGTTTTCTTGCTAGGTAATGCTTTTAGATTGCCATTAGTATTTAGTCTTACATAAGCGGAATACAAACTCTTTCCATTTTTTAATGATTCATGATATTCATTTACTATATTAATTAATGTTTCTATTTCATTAATCTGATATTTTAAATTTTTTATAACCTCATCCATTGTTTCATATTGATGAGTTTTAGGTGTCGTATTCGTTGCAGGATTTTCTAGAACTTTTACATTTAACTCATTTAATTTGCTTTTAATAGATGTCGCTTCTTGCTTTAATTTTTCTATTATGTTTTCATATACATTCTTATATTTTTTAATGCTGGCTTCGCTAGATTTATTTATTTTTTCTAGCATGTTCTCAAATAATTTTATATCTTTCAAAATATCATTATATTTTTGAACTATTTCTTTAGTACTGTTTATTGCTTTATTTACATCAAGTTTTTTTGACAAAATTGCACTATTAAAATACAATTTAAACTTATCTAACAAATCCAAATTATTTTGCATATTAATGTCGTTATTGATTGTATTAAATAAATTATTTATTTTTTCTAATTTGCTATTTATTTCATTAATTCTATCATTAATTCGTTGTTCTTGTAAATGTAATTGGCTATAACTATTGTCATATTTGTTATATTTATTTTTTTCATTAATGACATTTTCAAGTTGTATTTTATATTGAGAAAGTGACTCTTCTAATGATACTTTTTCTCCAATAAAATCAGAAACAAGTTCAACATCAGTATTATATTCTAGTAAAATATCGTTTGTGTTCAAGATTTCTTCCATCAATTTGTTTATTCTATTATTTATATCATTTTTGTTTTCTAAATCTAAGACTATTTGGGCATATGCTTCTTTTCTTTCTTCGACTGTTAGTGAATCATATTTTTTTAATTTTTCATTAACCTGTTTTAATTCTTCTTGTAATTTATAATACTTTTGCATTAAATAGTTACAATATTCAACTGTTTCCGTGGGAACATTTTCTTTTTTACTGTTAAAATATTCTTTAAGTTTTTCAACAATTGTACTAGTTGGATGAGAGGCAGGGAATAATTCCTTTGCAATGCTATTATATAATTCAGGCAAATCAAGTTTCACTGTTTCTGGATTAGGAATTTCAATTTTTCCTTTGATACTTTTAATATCCTTCTGAATTTGTGCTAATTCCTCTTTTACCTTCAATAAAGCATTTTCTATATTAAGTCTTTCTTCTGGAGACAAATTTTTGTCATTAAGTTTCTCAATATAGTTGTTTCTTTCTGTTTCTTTTATATCACTTTTCTTGTATAGCTCATTCACTTGCTCTTTCAATTTTTCAATTGCTTTATAGTCTATATCGCTACTAACGCTATTATCTGCTATCGTTTTAGTAGTAACTGCTGTTATTTCAGAAATATAATTTTCAAATGGCACTTGTTCCATTATATTTTTTCCAACATTGTGTTCTTCATATGTTTTTATTATCTCTGGATCAGATGCAATTGCACTAGATATTTCTTTAACATTTAATTTACTTATATTTTCAATATCTGTTTTTGTTCTAGTAAAAGCCTCCATGAACGCTGAAAAGCGATTACCAATTGAAAGATCACTAAAATTGCTAACACTATTTTCATGAGCGATGTTATCTAAATTAATTCTAAAGCAAGTGTCTATAGTAGAAAAATTGCCAGTTTTAAGCTTTGAATAATAATCAAGAGATGTTTTTCCTACCCCAAAAAAGCCCCCCATCATCGCTCCCATTTCCCATGAGTGCCAAACATCTTCTATATTTACGCCTTCCCAGTTTAGTGTATTATTGCCGAAAAAGACATCTTTGATACTTAATTCCTTACCATCTACTGTTGCTAATAAATAATCATTGTTAACTCCACCGGCAATTGCGAAAAAAAGTGGATTTAATATTTCTTGTAAGCCTTCTTCGTTACCTTCGCCAATCATTCTAAATGTTAATCCTTTAAGTCCTGGTGATAAAGCCATTCCTTCTATATTAGATAGTCCTGGAACCTTACCTATAAAACGTTGTAAAACTGCTTCAGATATTCCACTTAGCAGTCCGTAAACATTTGCTTGTTCTATTGTATATCCCATTTGTAGTGCTTGCTTTTTACTATTTCCCGCTGCAGAAAGACCAAATGCGACGCTTGAAATGGTTGGTCCAACTCCCGGTATAAAATTCAAGGCAATTGCAGGAAGCATATTTCCTAAAGAACTCATAAACTCATAGTACCCACTATAAAATTTAGGTAAGTCTTCACTAATCTTTCCAACTAAATACATATTTTTATAGTCACTGGCATCCATCCTACCAGAAGTTTCAAATAAATTTGCATATCCTTCAAAGTGAGTGACAATTCCATTATCCCATATTCCTTGTTTGGTATTCATACCAAATAATGCTATTTCAGCCATCGCCCTTTCTATTATGTTTTGATCACCAGATTCATTAGATGCTATGCTTTGATAATTTGCCATTTTTTCAAAAATACGCATAGCTTCTTCTTTACCTTCAGCACGAGCAATGTTATCAATCATCATATCAATTTGATAAGTACTAAATTCTTTATTTTGATAAACTTTATCATAATAGGCTAGTACTTTTAAATCTTCTTGGCTGGTTTTTGATACTAGTATGTCGTATACATCTTTTATCTCTGCTAATGTAGTATTCGGAATATCTTGACTTGGAATTTCTTGCCCTGTCATAGCAAAATATAATGCAATTTGTTCTGAAGTAGCGTCTACTTCTGTCTTATTTCCAAATTCGTCAGTTGAATAAAACGTTAGATCTATTGTTTTTACTTGTCCACTATTAGGGTCATATATTACATTTTCTTTAATATCGTACGAATCAATCATTCCTGTTGTAATTTCATCAAAACTTGATAACTTAGTAATATTATTATTTATACTTAATTGTATATCTATTTTTTGTTGATTATATTCTTCTCCCCTATTTATAATTTCATTTTTTTCATTTAACAATTCTTGATATTTTTCATCATTTTCCAATTCTCTTTCTAATGCCCATTTGACATAAGAGTCATTTAAGCCATATACACCAAGATTGGTTTCAGCAATATGTTCATACACCTCTTTTAATTTATCAGATTCATATTGCTCTATTTCTAAATCCTTTTGTTCTAAATCACCGTTTAAATTTTCAATATTCGTATTCACTGTTTCCATGTCTTTGTACAGCCCTTCATTGTCAATTAAAATTTGTTGATCTTGAACTATTATCCATTGTAAATTTTCTGAATGGGATAGTAATCCACTGGCTTCCTTTGTTTCAAAATACTCATCCATGGCATTTAAATAATTATTTAAATATTTTCCTTTTAAAGATTCAGATGCTTCTTCATATGCTTTGGCACTTATCATTGCATATATATACATTTCTTTTTCACTTGGGTAACTATCCTCATTTGATTTTTCATTACCTTTTTTCTCTTTATTTGTCATTTCTTTTTCCATGTTGTCGTACCAATTTTTTAAGATTTTTCCTTCTGAAGTGCTATCATTTATTGTGACTCCTTGTTGTGTTAAAATTGCGGCCCCACAATTTTCAATAGACAATACTGTATTTTTTACCTCGCCTAAAATGCTTGTCCAGTTGCTGGCATCAATGTTTATTGAACTATCACTTAGCCCACGTAGTACATTCAAACTACTGTATACGGTCCCTAATAATCCGTATGCCTCTTCTTTTTGTTCATTTGTGGTGGTTGAACTTTCAATTGTGTTTTTAATATCTTCAAGTGTGCTTCTAAAAGTATTAAATTCTGTTGCATCATCTTCTGATGTTAAAATTCTGTTTGCCGCAATATTATCTGCAACTTCATCAAAAAGTTTAGAATGTTCAGCGTCAATTTCTCCAAGCTCATTTAGTGTATTCCACATACGATATTCTAGTGATCCACCGCCTTCAAGCTCTGAATTTTCTCCATACTTGTAAATATTTACGTCATTACTTCTACTACCGTCTTCTTCTATATCGTACTTGCTCATAGTGTTTGTATCTGATCCTTCAATTTTGCTAATTAGAGGTCCTATTTCATTTTCAAGTAACTCGTTAGAGTTTGCCAAACATTTATAGGCATCTTTAAACTTATCAATATCAAAATTAAAACCGCCATCATAACTTGCGGATGTCGTATCTGAAGGATCCGATTCTATGTTATACAAATTTTCTTCATTATTGCTATTATTTAAATTATTATTTTCTTCTTGTTTTAGTAGGTAATTTTTATATGATAGCTGTCCATCTAAAGTATTCAAGTCATAATTCATTTTTTCAGCATTTAATTGTTCTTCAATTGAAAAATTAAACAATCCATATTCCGATGTATCTTCGATTTTTGTTAAATAATCAAAAGACCCATTTGTATTTTCACAAGCATCACTAATAATATTAGCTATCTCATCATCTGAAACTTTTTCATTTTTTAAAAAGTTTATTATATATCTTATCAAATTAAAAATTTTATCACATTTTTCTTCATTTGAACCGCAACTTTCAATAATATACTCTTCAAACTTCTGTACATCTAAATTGCCAATCATGTTGTTTGATGAATTAAGTGTTTTTAATAATTCATCAAAAAAAATTGATATTTTTTGCAACTACTATCACCTATTTTCTACATAAGACAATAAATTTTTTTAACATTTTATAAATTATTCTTTTTTGTTTTTAGCACTTACCCCATAGTAGGTTGCTTCTTGGCAGGCAGTACACATTTCGCTGCTATTTTTTCTTGCTTCTTGTCCTCTTATATTCTCGTCAATTGTTTCAATGCTATTTGTTATTTTCATATTTTGTGAAATAGTATCATTAATATTTTCATTTACCCTATCATATTTGCATTGCGTGTCCCCATAATCATATGGATGCCCATCAATACTTATATCTGCTAAATTGTTAATTACACAAGCATATTCTTTTAACAATTCATCATATAATTCTAGCAATTTTGTATTATCATCATATATAGATTTTAATTTTGCGCGTTCTTCCTGTAATTGCTTAATTGCAATGTCGCAATCCCTTATTATATGGTCACATGCCAAAAATATCACCTCTAATTTTAATTTCTAATATTCTAAATCTAATATAATATATTAAACTTAGAATATTAGAAGCATAACTTCTAATATTGATAATTTTTTAATGCATCTGTTATACTTTGCGATACAGCAGCAAGAGTTTCTTTGTATTTATTTGATTTACTCATAAATTCACTAAATGCCGATTCAGCTTTTTCTCTTCCAGTA
>CALVON010000028.1 GCA_944350315.1 uncultured Bacilli bacterium
GGTTTCATGGTATAATTATGTATGAAAGTTGGTGATTAAATTGAATTATGAAATAATTGATGTAAAACAAGAGGAAAAAGAAAAGTTATATAAATTATTACAGTATTCTTTATATGATGGTTCGCAATACATTGATAATGACATAAATGAAGATTGTATATTTGAATATAGATGGTTTGATAATTATTTTACCGATAATGATCGAAATTCATATTTTATTAAAAGTAGAAATGCCTATGTAGGAATGGTTATGGTAAACGAGAATTTGAAATTTAATAAAGACGGTAAATGCATTGCCGAGTTCCTAATAATGCCAAGATTCAGAAGAAATCATATTGGTAAAAAGGTTGCATATGAAATATTTGAAAAATTTAAGGGCAATTGGGAAGTTCAACCGATGAAGAATAATCCTATTGCATATTCATTTTGGAAGAATATTATATCAGAATATACAAATGGCAATTATATAACTAAAAATGATGGAATAGAGGATGTATTCATTTTTAATAATAAATAGAGGTGCTAATTTATGCAAATAGTAGAATATGAGAATAAGTATTTAGAAGATGTTAAAGACTTATTAGTTGAACTTGAAGAGCATATTGTATCAATAGATAAAGATCATTTGGATCAAGTTCATCCTGAATATAGGGAAAAAATGGCAGTTTTAGATTTAGAAGAAGTTAATAAGAACAACGGTAAATGTTATTTGGCAGTAGAAAATAATAAAGTAATTGGTTTAATTATGGGTTGTATATTTCCTTATGATGAATATGATTATTTAGACTATAAGTGTCCAAAAAGAGGAGAAATTACAGAATTAATTGTTACAAATAAAATTAGAAGTAATGGTGTAGGTCAAGAACTAATAAACAAAATGGAAGAATATTTTAAGTCGATTGGATGCGAATATGTAATAGTTGATGTATTTGCTTACAATGATATTGGTAAGAATTTTTATAACAAGAAAAACTACCATACAAGAATGGAAACAATGATAAAGAAAATATAATATTTGACAAAATAATAAATAAAGTGTAGAATATATGGCAAATTAATATTTTATATTATTAATTGGAAATTACGGAGGAGGAGGTAGTTGGTTTGCTTTCTCCTTTTTTTAGAAAGAGTGAAATATTATGTGTGATGTTAATATTAGATTATTAGAAGATAAAGCTGAGGATTATAAATTACTGGAGAATTGGTATCAAGAAGAGGAAATATATTCTAGCTTTGAACAAAGAAAATTAAATTATAAAGAAATAAAAGAAAAATATTATCCTAGAACATTAAAAACGGCAAAAATACCTGTTTATATGATTGAATATAAAAATAAACCAGTCGGAATTATTCAATATAAATTAGTAGAAGAAGAGGATAAAAAATTGTATAAATTAACAGGTAATAACATTTATGAAATTGATATATTTATTGGTGAATTAAAAGAACATAACAAAGGAATCGGAAGCAAAGCAATAAATATAATGTCAAATTTATTAAAAAAAGAAAAAAATGCTGAGATATTAGTAATGTGTCCATTAGAAAATAATATAAAGGCTATCAATTGTTATAAAAAATGTGGATTTTATATAAAAGACTACTTTGATACAAAAGATACAATAGGAATACCTCAAACATATGCTTTGATGGTGAAATAATAATAAAATATTTTTGTCGGGGTGAGGTGTAATCATGCAAATAAAGAATTTAACTATGTCGTTTGGTACACAAGTACTATTTGAAAACATAAATCTAAATATACCAGAAAACGAAAAAATTGGTGTAGTTGGAGTTAATGGTGCTGGAAAAACAACATTTTTTAAAATTGTTATGGGGCTTGAATATCCTGATGAAGGGAAGATTATTTTAAAAAATGATTCACGTGTCAGTTGGCTTCCACAAGTAATTACTGATGATGTTGAAAACTTGAATATAAATGTTTTAGACTATTTAATGATGGGCAGACCAATTGATAAGTTAAATACCAAATTACAAAATTTATATGATGAATTAGCAAATTTAAATTGTGATCAGAATAAGGTATATGGCGAAATTGATAGAATTCAAAAACAATTAGATTATTGGGATGTTTATAATGCTGAATCAATATTACTAAAAATAATAGATGGTATGAATATTGATGATACTATTTTAAATAAGAAATTAGGAGAATTATCTGGAGGTCAAAAATCAAAAGTAGCTTTTGCAAAATTATTATATTCAAAACCAGAAGTTATCTTATTGGACGAGCCGACAAATCATTTAGATGAAGAAAGTAAAAAATATGTAATTGAATACTTAAAGGGATATAAAGGATCTGTCTTTATTATTTCTCATGATATAGATTTTTTAAATCAAGTAACGACAAAAACACTTTTTTTGGATAAAAGAACAAGAAAGTTAGAATTATTTGATGGTAATTATAACAAATTTAAAAAACTACAATTAGAGCGTGAAGAAACTTTATTAAGACAAGCACAAATCCAGCAACAAGAAGAAAACAAATTAAGAGAAATTGTCAATAAATATGCCAATGCTTCAGGAAATAGAAAGAGAATGGCACAAGACCGTGAAAAAAAACTTGAAAAGTTGATGAAAGAAAAAATACAGGTTTTAGATAAAAATAAAACTATAGATTTCAAAATAGGTATAACTCGAGAAGATTCTAAACAACCACTAAAAATAACGGATTTAAGTTTTAAATATGACAAGACTGATTCAAATAATATAATTGATCATTTGAATTTTGAGCTTATTCGTGGTGAAAAATTTTTGATTGTAGGTGAAAATGGTGCTGGCAAATCTACACTATTAAAGCTCATAATGGGCTTATTGGAACCTGATAGTGGATATATAAAATTAGGTAATAAAACCGATATAGGATATTATGCACAGGAATTGGAATTGCTAGATAATGAAAGTAATATATTGGATAATTTAATAAGTATGGGATATAGCCAAAGACAATTACGTAGTATTCTATCTAAGTTTTTATTCTATGGTAATGATGTATATAAAAGTGTATCTGTTTTGTCACCAGGCGAAAAAAGTAGAGTCGCATTGGCGAAAATATCGTTAAGTGGAGCTAATATGCTTTTACTTGATGAACCAACAAACCACTTGGATCCAGAAACACAAAATCTAATTGCAGAAGTGTTTAAAAATTATGATGGAACAATGATAGTTGTTTCTCATAACCCTGAGTTTGTTGATAATCTTGGAATTGAAAGATTATTGATATTGCCAGAGGGTAAAATATCATATTATGATAGAGATATAGTAGAACATTATCAAACGCTAAATAAAAGAATCAGGAGGTAAATTATGATTAATTGGATAAGTAGTGATGATGAAAAAAACATTAGAAAGGTTGATTATGATAATCTATGTAGAGTCATAAATTTTGCTAAGGAACAAAGAAGTGACAATGAAATGGTGAAATATGCCTGCACTGTTTTTGACGAATATAAAGATATTTTAAGTACAGAGCCAAAATTATTAAAAGAGTCATTAAGAGAGTATTTTGGAGAATCATTTTCAGTTGATGGTGATTTACTTTCATCAGATGTTATACTTTCTCCAAGTGACTTAAATGCATATTTTACGATAAAAAAACTTAATGAAGAGAAAAAAGATTTAACTATTGTTTGCTTTGACTTGCATAGCGATACATATGATTATAATGATTTTTTATGGAAAGGAAATAGCTTTTCTAAATTAATGAAAGAAGGATATATTAATCATTATATTGTAATTGGAGTACCAAAGGAAAAAAGAAATAATTGCATTAATGATACAAATGCTGAGTTAAGAAATAGAGTCCATCTAATTGATTCTGAACAATTATATAATGTGCTTGAAAATATAAATCCAGGTAATATTTTTGTTTCAATAGATGCAGATTGTTTTGATTGTAGAAAAGCAAAGTATACATCAGTTGAGTATTCACCTGCAACTATTTTATATTACATTAGCAAATTGAATATTGATGAAATAAACTCAGACAATTATGAACAAAAAATCAAAGAATGTATACATGTAAAAAATGAATTAGGATATTCAAATTATTATCATACAGGAGAAAACGATTTAACTTCGGATATGGTAATTGAAATTATAGGTAATCTAAAAGCATATTGTGATGCTAAAAATATAAAATTGGGATTATCAGAAGGAACTCCATATTTTCAAATAATGGAAATAAGTGGTTGTGATTATGGTAATTTATCTGCTAGTTTAGTGGTTAAATTAATAGATGGTTTGTCATTAAAGGAGGTGAAAATTGATGGAAAAGAAAGAGTTCTTAAAAAAAGTAGAAAAAATGTCTGAAGGACAAGTTCTTTATAACTGCAGAAGAGGATAGTTATAATGTTTAATTACTGGGAAGATAATTCTTCCTGGTAATTAAAATAATGGAGGTATTATGGAAAATAAGTTAGAAGTATTAGCGGTATTGCTTACAAATAGATGTAATTTAAAATGTATTTATTGCGGAAGAAATGAAAATAAAGATAACTCTTGTGCTAAACAGGAATTAACAGCAGATGAGTGGATAAATATTTTTAAAGATGCAAAAACAGCGGGGCTCAAGAAAGTCAACATGACCGGTGGTGAAATTTTTTGCAGAAAAGATGTCTTGGAAATTATAGAAAGAACTATTGATCTGGGTTTGGATGTTAGCATAGAAACTAATGGAACAGTAGTAACAGAAGAGCAAATAAAGTATCTATCCAAATTTAAAGACCATTTATCTATTTCAATTAGTTTGGATGGGATAAGAAAAGAAACAAATGATTTAACAAGAGGTAATGGATCTTATGAACGAGCATTCAAAACCATAAATATAATAAAAAAATATAATATTCCACTAAGAATAATAACTGTTTTAAGTAAAAACAATTATGATGAAATACCTGAATTAGCCACTTCTATACATGAGAAATTAGGCTTGGGATTTAGATTACTTCCCAATATTATAGAATATGGTAAAGGTGTGGAAGCAAGCGAAACTGAAGCTGTTGATTACAATAAAATACAGAAATTAATGGATGAATTTTACTATGAATTTTTGAGAAAACATGGTGATGACAAAAATTTATCAATAGAATTAAATACAGCAATTATACCAGTGGATATTTACCAACATAGTTTATGCCCTTGGGGTAAAGGTATGTTAGGAATAGGTTATTCGGGGAAAGTTGCTTTATGCCATGTTGGATCAGATAATGAGTTGTTTATTTTTGATAATGTTAAAGACAATCCTATATCTAAAATATGGAAAGAAAATAAAAAGTTGAAACAGTATAAAGAATTAAATCCAGATAAATTGAAAGGAATATGTGGCAATTGTTTGGCTAGAAATTTATGTCGTGGTGGATGTAGATTACATGCTTTAATGAAATATGATGGAGATTTCT
>CALVON010000029.1 GCA_944350315.1 uncultured Bacilli bacterium
AATTACCAATTTAAGTTTATCTACAAAATGAATTTTTGTCAATAACTTTAACCTAAAGTTACATCTAAAAACATCATTACTGAGAATCCTATAAGAGTGAACAAAGCCATTAAATTTTTCTTCTTATTAGACTGACTTTCAGGAATTAATTCTTGAACAACTACATAAATCATAGCCCCTGCAGCAAAACATAGAAAATAAGGCAACAAATATTGTACTTTTATAACTAATAATGCACCTAAAACAGCAGAAATAGGTTCAACAATACCACTTAATTGACCATAGAAAAATGACTTTCCTCTTGAATGACCTTCTCTACGTAAAGGAACACTTACAGCAGTACCTTCAGGAAAATTTTGCAGTCCAATTCCTAAAGCCAACATTAGAGAAGAAGATAAAGTTGCACCTTCAAGTCCGTAAGCAAGTGAACCAAAAGCAACACCAACGGCAAGACCTTCTGGAATATTATGAAGAGTAATTGAAAAAATTAACATAAGAGATCTTTTAAAATTAGAACTATCAGAATTATTTTTATTTCTTCTAAATTTTTTATTTAATTTATCAAATAGTTTGTCACCAATAAAAAGTAAACCACCGCCAAGCATAAAACCCAAAACAGCAACTAAAGAAGAGTTCAATTTTAAATTTTCAGCCATTTCAATTCCTGGAGACAAAAGTGACCAGAAAGAAGCAGCAATCATAACACCTGCAGCAAAACCCAGCATAGCATCCATTACATTTTTGTTGATTTTCTTAAAAAAAATTACTAAACTTGCTCCTAAAGCAGTAATAGCCCATGTAAAACAAGTTGCTAAAAAAGCCTGTAAAGCAAAAGGCAAAGTACTAAACCAATCAATCATTATAATCCTCCTACACAAGATATAATATGACAAATTAAATAGAGTGTGAGTTTAGTGTGAGTTTTAGTAAATTTTTAGAGTAAAGTCCGTTTTTCATACGGATTTTTAATTTTTCAGAGTAAAAGCCGTATTTTAATAAATAAACGGAAATAAGATTGAAAAATATATTATTAATTATTAACACTTTTATAAATTATTCCACGCCAAAAATAACAGACTAAAGTCCGTTTTTTAAACTTATTTCCGTTTTGTTCTCTTATGGTTTTAAAATATATATTATTTGTCAATGGTCAAGATAAACTCACTAACGTTCTCCATTGACAAATAATTTATTATACAAATCTTCACCATAAACACTTTTAAAAGCCTCTTCTGGAGTATAACCATCTAATGATTTTAAAGGTGTTTTTAACAGAATTAAGTTTTTTTCTAAAATATCCTTTTGAGAATAAATGTCTATTGATCTTCCTTTAGGAAAAAATTTCCTTATTTGTTTATTAATATTTTCTACATTAGGTTTTTGATTAGATACATATGGATCACAAAAAAATAGTTTGCATCTTTCTTCTCCGGTTATTTTAGAAAAGCATATACTTTCAATATCAGTAAAATTAGGATCTCTATCAGTTAATATAACTGGTATTAAATCAATAAAATTATCCGTTCCTATTCTTTCTTCTAATTCGTCAAAAAAACTAACAACTTTACTCGAATTAGGATTTTTTATAATACTTAATAAAGTAAAATGTATATTAGGCAAAATAAATGATATAATATTTTTGCTATCAGTTTTGATAGCACCTAAGAAATCAAGTTGCCAGACGTTGATTCCTGGGTTTTTGTGTATGTAGGACAAATAGTCCAAATAAGTATGGCCGGTTCTATCAATATTATTGTTAGAATAGTCATACTTTTTATTATGCTTTCTTTTTTTATACTTAACTGCATAAGGCAAATCAATTCTTTTGGTAGTTAAATATCTATTGTTTATATATCGATATAAAGTAGTAACAGATTTATTTATTTTATATTTATTTTCAATCATTATATGATAAATTGATTTATTATCATCTATTCCTTTTTTAATAATAGAATCTAATTTATTAAACTCGCTTGAATCCAAATCAATTCCTTTTCTAGAATTTATTAGATTAGCATCAGCTTTTCTTTGTGCAATTTTAGAATCATATTTAAATTTAATAAAACTACAATTTTTATATCTATTACTACAATTAGAACATATATATGGCCATCTATCTAATTTAGGGCAATTACTTTTTGTGCCATCAGCAAAATCAACAGGTATTCTGTTTCTTCTTACTTCTCTAGATACGCTTCTTGGATCTAAGTTGAGCATATCTGCAATTTGATATAGTTTCTTATTATGCGTAATACCAGAATTAATTATTTTTCTTTGTTCCTCATTTATGTGTTTCCAAGTTTTCATTTTTTTCTACCTCCTTAAAATCACAAGAAAACTTGATAATTATTATACTATATTTAGACTAAATGCCGTATTTATTAAAAAACGGACATCCAAATAAAAATTAACAATTTGATAAATATATTTATAAAAGTATTGACTTTTAATGATGAAATGAATTAAAATGGAATTAGAAAATATTATTTTCTAGAAGAGGAGTGTAAACATAGTGAAAATTACTTCAGTTACAGTAAGAAAAATTGACAAAGAAAATTCAAGAATGAAAGGTATTGCTTCAGTACTTATTGATGATTGCTTTGCAGTACATGATATTAGAATTATAGAAGGAGACAACGGATTATTTATAGCAATGCCAAGTAGACAAACTTCTACTGGTGGATATAGAGATATTGCACATCCTATTAATTCAGAGACTCGTCAACTTTTTGAAAAAGAAATAATTGAAGCTTATGAAAAAGCAGAATAAACGCAAAACAGCGTTTTTTTTCATAAAAAGAGATATTGTTCATATATTTAAATAGGTGATAATATATGGACAAGAATAGTGTATATGATAATATTAGAGAAGTTGAAAATAGTTTTAGTCATGGTATTAATTTGACAGAAAGAAAAAATATTATAATTACAGGGGTAAAAAAAATTGATAGTTTTGATAGTGAAGAATTTATGTTAGATACTAGTTTAGGTTATTTAAATATTAAAGGAAGTAGTTTAGAAATTATAAAATTAGATACTTATCAGGGAAATGTTTCTATTAAGGGAAAGATAGATAGTATTACGTACATGAATAATGTAAATGAAAAGCATAAAGAAGAATCTTTTATAGGTAAGTTATTTAAATAATGAAATTAAATATTCAATTTTTTTCATTGGGCTTTTCTTTTATTTATGGGTGTATTTTTTATTTTTTATTAGATTTATTTAATAAATTTATAAGTAATCATGCTCTTTTTTATAAAGTTATTTTTTCTTTTTTATTTACTTTTTTTTTAACATTGCTTTATTTTTACGGGATGTTAAATATCAATAATGGATATATTCATTTTTATTTTTTGATTTCAATTTTGGTTGGTTATTTTTTTGTTTATTTTGTCTTGAAAAAAATGTTTACATATTTGAATAAAAAAAAATAATGTTGTTTTATTTCTTTTGCTTTTTTTGTGAGTGAGTGTTATAATCAGTTATGAAGATGATAGGTGATTATTATGGAAAAATCAAAAAGAGTTAGAAAAACATCAAAACATAAAGTTCGTATATTTTTTTCTTTACTAATTTTTTCTATTGTTACTATCAGTTTAGGGTATAATTTATTTAGTAATATAAAAGATATAAAAGAAATGAAGGATCAAAAATTATTGCTTAATGAAGAGATAAAGAATTTAGAGAACGAAAAAGAAGTATTGGAAATGGATATCTTAAAATTAGAAGATCCAGATTATATTGCAAAATATGTAAGAGAAAAATATTTTTATTCTAAAGATGGAGAGTTAATATTAAGAATTGATGATTAATAAAAGTTATTGTTTATTCTAAATAGCAATTTAAAAAGAGACTGATTATATATCAATCTCTTTTTGTTTCTATAGATTGGTAAATTTATAGAAAGTTTAAAAATTTATTTTTTGTCTTTTTCGTCATTAACTTTTGTGTGTTTTTTTTGTTTTTCGTTTTCTTCGGTTTTTTCTTCATTATCTTCAGTATTTTTTACAATCTTCCCATGCTCTACTAATGAATCAATTTGTTCTTTTGTTATTGTTTCTTCTTCTAGTAGAGTTTCTGCTATTAGTTTTAGTAATTTTTGATTTTCTTTTAATATCTTTTTACTTTTTTCATAGCAACTGTTAATTATACTTCTCATCTCTTCATCTATTTCATGGGCAACAATATCTGAAAAGTTTTTATTTTTGTTATAATCTCTTCCAAGAAATGTATTTTCTGTTGGTTCATCTAGCATCATAGGTCCTAATGAACTCATACCATATTCTGTTACCATTTTTCTTGCAATATTAGTAGCTTTTTTGAAATCGTCATGAGCACCAGTGGTAATTTCGTTGAAAGTTATTTCTTCCGCAACTCTTCCTCCTAATAAGCCACATATAGAGTCTAGTAATTCTTTTTTTGTATAATTAAAAGTGTCATCTTTTGGAGTCATCATTGTATATCCACCGGCGTGTCCTCTTGGAATAATTGTTATTTTTTGTACTTCGTTTGCTCCATCTAATTTTAATCCAAGAACAGCATGACCAGCTTCATGGTAGGCAACTAATTTTTTTTCTTTTTCGGTATATTTTCTAGTAACTTTAGCTGGTCCCATTAGTACTCTATCAGTAGCTTCATCAATTTCCGCCATGGTAATTGCTTTTTTGTTTCTTCTTACTGTTAATAGTGCTGCTTCATTTAATAGATTTTCAAGGTCAGCACCTGAAAAACCTGGAGTTCTTTTTGCTAAATTATCTAAAGTTACACTCTTATCTAAAACTTTATTTTTGGCATGTACAGTTAATATTTCTTTCCTTGCTTGTCTATCTGGTAAAGAAACGGTTACTTGTCTGTCAAATCTTCCTGGTCTTAGTAATGCTGGATCAAGAACGTCTGGTCTATTAGTGGCTGCAATAATTATTATTCCTTCGTTTGCTCCGAAACCATCCATTTCAGTTAACAACTGATTAAGAGTTTGTTCTCTTTCGTCGTGGCCTCCACCTAAACCAGCACCTCTTTGACGACCTACGGCATCTATTTCGTCAATAAAAATTAGACAAGGTGCATTCATTTTAGCTTGTTTAAACATATCTCTAACACGAGAAGCTCCAATACCTACAAATAATTCAACAAAGTCGGAACCACTTATATAGTAAAATGGTACTTTTGCTTCGCCGGCAACGGCTTTTGCTAATAATGTTTTTCCTGTTCCTGGAGGGCCTACAAGTAAAATTCCTTTTGGAATCCTTGCGCCCATACTTTGGAATTTTTTTGGATTTTTTAGGAAGTCTATTAATTCTTGAACTTCTTCTTTTTCTTCCGTTAGGCCTGCAACATCTTTAAAAGTTGCAGTTTTTTCTCCATCAACAAGAACGGCTTTACTTCTACCGAAGTCCATTGATTTTCCACCAGAACCAAGTTGTCTTGTAAATAACCAAATCATAGCACCTGCTAGTAGTATCATAGGTACATACTCTAAGACAATATACCATGAAGATGTATCGGAATCTTTTTCAACAGTTAGTTTAAAACCATTTTCTGATTCAGCATCAAGTATTAATTTCATAAATTCTTCAGATAGTGGTATGTATAAACTAAAGGTTTCATTTTCTTTGTAATCTTTTAGTTTTCCTTCAATTTTATAATTTTGGGAGCGTACTTTGTTAGTAATTGTCATTTCTATAATTTCATCATTTTCTAATGCTTCCATGAATTCACTAGTACTTATTTCATTTATGATACTTCCTTTTATATTTACTATTATCATACATAGAATGATAAATACTAATAAAAATACATATGGTATTAAGTTATTTTGCTTTTTTTTCATATTCATTTTCTCCTTTCATACGACTAGTTAGTATTATATCACATAATTCATTTTTTTTAACATTATATTTGGATTTTTTTAAATTAGGAATCCATAGGACGTTATCATTTGAGTCAACTACAATAGGATATTGATCTCGTAAGTCTTTAGGAACTTTATTTTCAATAAATATATCACTTATTTTTTTCTTTCCATTTAATCCTAAAACCTCTATGTAATCACCATCTTTTTTATTCCTTATATATATTGGCAATTTAATCGTTTTTGAATTTAATCGGCAGACGCTATTATTAGAGATATCGCATTTATCTAGTTTTTTTATAATAAAGTCGTTTATTTCTATTTTATCTTTTAATATAATTTTATAATTTTCTTTTTTTTCTTTAGTATTTTTTTCTATGTATATAGTACTGTATACTTTTTTAGCTATATAGTTTAATGGAAGATTAATATATGCATTTGGTTTTTTATTTGTTGATAACCTTATTATTTCATCAATATGTTTATTTTTTATAATATCGGATTTATTTTCATATATTTCTCTTAAGATATAAAAGATAATTTGCTTTTTAATAAAAGTATCTTCATTATTAAATAGTTCAATATTTATTGTATTATTTTTATATGATGTCTTTATTTTGCTTTTAACGATAAATTCGATATAATTATGATATTCTTGGATTGTGTTCGAAAATTTTAAAAATTTCAAATGAATATTCTTATCTTCTTTTTTTAGTGCTGGTAAAATTTTTCTTCGAATTCTATTTCTTGTGTATTTTATATTTTTGTTGGTTTTATCAATGTAATATTTAATTTTATTTTTTTGGTTGTATTTTATTATATCGTCTTTGGTTAAATATATTAAAGGTCTTATGATAATGTAATTTTTTTGTTTAGAGTATTTTTTTATTCCTGCATATCCTTCTAAATTTGTTCCCCTTATAATTTTCATAATTATTGTTTCAACTAAGTCATCGCCATGATGGGCGAGAAATAACGTTTTTGAATGGTATTTTTTCAATGTTTTTTCAAAAAAACTATATCTTTTAATTCTTGCTTCTGCTTCGAAGTTATTTAAGTTATATGAAGTAATTTTGTAACTTTCAAAAATTATATTGTTTTCTTCACAATAGTCTTTTAGATATAATTCTTCTTTAATGCTATTTCTTCTTACATTATGATTTACATGTGCGCAAACAATTTTTTTGTTACTATTTTTTTTTAGTAAGTGTAGTAGTGCCATAGAGTCTGGACCGGATGAAACTCCTACGACAATATATTCATCATTTGGCATATCTAAAGATGTTATTAATTTATCTAAATCCATTTTGTTTTTAACCTCCGACTTGAGTGTATTATATCAAATTAATTATAATAAGTAAATAAATATGTATTTTATGTATTGTTTTTCACAAATTGATTATACATTCAATTATTGTACTTTTGGTAAATTCATATTTTTGTTGCTTATTAAATAATTATAAAAATGATTAATTGCTCTTTTCTTTTAGTTAAAAATTTGATAAAATATATTTTGACTATAAAGTATATAGATGTTACATTATAACGTTACGTATGAGGTGAAGTAAACATGGGTAAAATAATTGCAATTGTAAATCAAAAAGGTGGTGTTGGAAAAACTACTACAAGTATAAATTTGTCTGCTTCTTTAGGACTTCTTGGAAAAAGAGTGTTAATGATTGATTTAGATCCTCAAGGAAATGCTACTACAGGAGTTGGACTTGAAAAGAAAGGATTAACAAATAGTATTTATGAAGTTCTTACATTTAGGTCAAAAATTGAAGATGCAATTGTGAAGACTAAAAGTGTTAACTTAGATGCTATTCCAGCTTATTTAAATTTAGCTGGTGTGGAGATGGAACTTTTGGAATTAGAAAGAAAGTATCGTGAAACTGATAGAAAAATTAATAGAGTTTTAAGATTAAAAGAAGAATTATATAATGTTAAGGAAAATTATGATTTTATTTTAATAGATTGTCCACCCTCTTTGGGAATACTTACAACAAATGCTTTAGCGGCGGCTGATTCCGTTTTGATTCCTGTACAATGTGAATATTATGCGTTGGAGGGTATTATGCAGCTTATTAATACGATTATGTTAGCTCAAAGAAAGGTTAATCCTAATCTTGATATTGAAGGGGTACTTTTAACAATGCTTAGTGTTAATACAAATTTGGGATTGGAAGTTATAAGTAGTATAAAGGAATTTTTTAAGGAAAGAGTATATGACACTATTATACCAAGATTGATTAAGTTAGCAGAGGCGCCAAGTCACGGGAAGACAATTTTAGATTATGATCCAAAAGGGAAAGGAGCAAGAGCATATCTTAATTTAGCAAGGGAGGTTATTGAAAAAAATGGAACAGAAAAATAAAGCATTAGGTCGTGGATTAGAACAACTTTTTGCGAGTGAAGTGTTAGATTTTGATTCTTTTGAATCAAATATATTAGATTCTGCTGATAAAGAAGATATAAAAGAAATAAGTTTATCCGAAATTAGAAGTAATCCATATCAGCCAAGAAAGCATTTTAATGAAGACTCTTTAAAGGAGTTGGCTGAGTCAATAAAAAATTATGGTGTATTTCAACCAATTATTGTTAAAAAAAGTATTAAGGGATATGATTTAGTTGCTGGTGAAAGAAGAGTAAAGGCTTCGAAAATAGCTGGCTTAAGTACTATCCCT
The DNA here is from genome assembly GCA_944350315.1 of uncultured Bacilli bacterium. Lineage (GTDB taxonomy): Bacteria > Bacillota_I > Bacilli_A > RF39 > UBA660 > RUG705. The sequence continues at coordinate 8,539 of CALVON010000029.1, forward strand.
GCAATTATTAAAGATTTTTCTGACGAGATGATGAGGGAAATTGCTTTACTTGAGAATTTACAACGTGAGGATTTAACAGCAATTGAATTGGCATGGGCTTATAAAAATATTATTGATAGTTTGCATATAACTCAAGATGAGTTAGCGGCAAAATTAGGAAAAAGTAGAAGTAATATTACGAATGTACTTGGTCTTTTAAGATTGCCATCAAGTGTTCAAAATATGATTTTAGACGGGAAATTATCGATGGGTCATGCAAGAGAGCTTAGTAAATTAGAAGATAATGATCAGATTATTAAATATGCTAATGAAATAATAAAAAATGGTTTATCTGTTAGAGATATAGAAAAAATTTCTTCTTCAAATAACTTAAAAAAAGCTCATCCTATAAAGAGAAATAAGAATGATTTACAATATAAGTATGTAGAAAATAAATTAGGAGAAATATTTGGAACAAGAGTTAAAGTATTTAATAATAAGTTGGAAATATCTTTTGATAATGATAGTGATTTAGATAGAATTTTAGAAATTATGAATATTAAATTGAATTAAAAAAAGGCTATTTTTTTGCCTCTTTTTTTATGCTAAAAACCCTATTATTAATAAGTCATAAGATTAAAGTAATAGGGTTGTTTATTTTGCTTAGTATTATCGTGTGTTATTATTTTGTTCGACAGATAGGAAAAATGCATTGTGTTTTAAGATATTGTTAAAATAAATGTCGAAAAATATGGTTTGGTTTTTATTGCTGAAGTTATCTGTTGGGTAGTATAATAAGTGTGTAAGTGATTACTAGAATGTGAGGTGTAAAGATGTTTGGCAATGTAAAATGGTTTAACAATGAAAAGGGTTATGGCTTTATTGATTGTGCACAAGACGAGGATATTTTTGTTCATTATTCAGCAATTAGACAAGATGGTTACAAGACATTGGCTGAAGGGCAAAGAGTAGAATTTGACTTAATAGAGACTCCTAAAGGGTTTCAAGCAGTTAATGTAAGGCCTGCTTCATCTGAGAAAGTTATGTAATTTAAAAAAGTAAAAAATTGAATAGAAAAGAAATGTTTTTATCTATTCATTTTTTTATTGAATTATTATAATTCATATAATGGTTGTTTATTGATATTAAACCTTTAAATAAAATATGTTTTTAGAATTTTTGTATATAATTTGTGATATTTGATTGACTTTTTTTAAAATATATGTTATTTATTATTTAACACGAAGGTGTTTTTATTTTGGTTTTGTATGGAGGTATTATGGCAAATAAAGAAAATAAATTAGTGAATTCGGAAAAAAGAGACTTATATGTAGCAGAAAAGAAAAAAAGTAAAAAAAAGAAGAAAAACGGTGTTAATATATTTAAAAAAATTTCTAAATATTTTAATGGTGTTCTTTTAGAAATTAACAGAATTAGGTGGACTAATAAAAAAGATCTATTTAAATATTCAATTGCTACACTTATTTTTGTATTATTTTTTGGATTATATTTTTATGCAATTGATTGGGTTGTATTGTTGATAAGGAGTTTGACTAAGTAATGAAGAAAGAATGGTATGTAGTTAATACTGTAAGTGGGTATGAGTATAAAGTAAAAGAAAAGTTAGACATGATGATAAAAAATTCATCTGACATTCAAAAAAGTATTTTTCGAGTAATAGTTCCTGAACAAACAATTGTAGAATACAAAGATGGAGTCAAAAAAGAAAAAATAAAGAAAATGTTTCCAGGATATGTTCTTGTTGAAATGATTATGTCTGATGAGGTTTGGTTTATTGTAAGAAATACGCAAGGTGTTACTGGCTTTATTGGTTCTTCTGGTAAAGGAGCAAAGCCTATTCCTTTGTTGCCAGAAGAAGTTGATAGAATTTTATCTAATATGGGAATGTCAAGAATGGATTTGACTAAAGATTTAGTTGTTGGAAAGAAAGTTAAAATTAACGATGGACCATTTAAAAATATGATTGGTAAAATTAATTCTTATGATTTAGAGAAGAAAAAAGTAGAATTATTACTTGATTTATTTGGTCAAGAAACTTCTGTTGAGGTAGAACTATCGCAAATTGAAAATTTAAATTAAAAAATATTGCATTTTAAAAAATATTATGGTATATTATTGACGCGACTGTGTATTATTATATAGTTAAAGTTATTTAGTGGGAGGCTGCGGACGGCTATTATGACCACTCGCGAAAATAAACATTATTTATAGGAGGTGTTTTTCGTGGCAAAAGCAATTACAAAAAAGATTAAATTACAGATTGCTGCAGGTAAAGCAACACCAGCTCCACCAGTTGGAACAGTATTAGGACCTGCGGGAGTAAATTTGAATGAATTTTGTACTAAATTTAATGATGCTACAAAAGATAAAATGGGGGATGTTTTACCTGTTGAAATTTCTATTTATGAAGATAGAACTTTCGATTTTGTTTTAAAAACTCCACCAGCTTCATTTTTACTTAAGAAAGTAGCTAAAATAAAGTCAGGATCTTCTAAAGGAGAAACTGTTGCTACTATTACAAAGGAACAACTTAGAGAAATAGCTGAAACAAAATTGCCTGATTTGAATGCTTATGATGTTGAACACGCTATGAAAATAGTTGAGGGAACAGCGCATAACATGGGAATCAAAGTAGAAGAATAATTATAAATAACATATAGGTTTATGCCTATGTGGAAGGATTAAGTCCGCAAACCACATAAGGAGGGATTATGAAAAAGAGTAAAAGATATGCTTCATTATCTACAAAAGTTGAAAAAAATAAACTTTATTCTTTAGACGATGCTGTAAAATTGGTAAAAGAAATGGCTAATACTAAATTTGATGAAACTATTGAAGTAGCAATGAATCTTAATTTAGATACAAAAAAGGCAGATCAACAATTAAGAGGTGCGATAGTTTTACCAAATGGTACTGGAAAAAAACAAACTGTGCTAGTTCTTGCCAAAGGTGAACAAGCAAAGGCTGCTAAAGAGTCTGGAGCTGATTTTGTTGGTGATAATGATATGATTGAGAAAATTGAAAAAGAAAATTGGTTTTCTTATGATGTAATTATTGCTACACCAGAAATGATGCCATCTCTTGGAAAAATTGGTAAGCTTTTAGGGCCTAAAGGATTAATGCCAAACCCAAAGACTGGGACAGTTACTATGGATATAGCAAAAGCTGTAACAGATACTAAAATGGGAAAAGTAGAATATAGAACAGATAGTTTTGGAAATATTCATGGTATTATAGGTAAAGCTAGTTTTGAGGAAGCAAAATTAGTTGAAAATTTAAGAACTTTTGTTGAAGCAATTTTAAAAGTTAGACCAGCCTCTGTTAAGGGTAGTTACATTAAAAATGTTTCTATATCTTCAACAATGGGACCTGGAGTTAAAATAGATTTAAATTCTTTTGACAAATAGTCAAAATTTTGTTATTATTGTATGTAGAAGTTTTTATGCCAAAGACAGTAAGGACGATTGTTTAAATATCTTACCGAGGAGTAAAAGTAATTTTTTAGTCCTCTTTGAGGACTTTTCTTATTATTTTTGGTATTATGAAAGGGTGTGAATTTGTGGCAAATAAAAAGATTATCGAGCATAAGGCTTCAGTTGTTTCTGAAATAAAAGAAAAATTTGAAAATGCAAAATCTGTTGTTATGTTTGATTACCGTGGTCTTAATGTTTCTGAAATTACTGAATTAAGAAGAAAGCTAAGAGATAACGGTGCTGATTATAAAGTATATAAAAATACTTTAACCAAAAGAGCTTTAAATGAGCTTAATATTGATATGGACGAATATTTATCAGGACCAAGTGCAATATCTTTTGGTACAGATGAACTTTCAATAGTAAAAATATTAGACGATTTTGCTAAAGATCATAATGCACTTGAATTAAAAGCAGGAATTGTTGAAGGAAAAGTTGCAAATCAAGAAGAACTAAAAAAATATGCGGCTATTCCATCAAGAAATATCCTTTTAACGATGTTAGCAGCTGGTCTTATGGGAACTGTAAGAGATTTGTCTATATGTTTAGATTTATATTCTAAGAAAAAAGAAAATTAGTTATTAAAGGAGGAAAAATAAAATGGCTAAATTAAATAAAGATGAATTTATTAATGCTTTAAAAGAAATGTCAATTCTTGAAATTAAGGAATTAGTTGATGCAATGAAGGAGGAATTTGGTGTAGATCCATCTGCTGTTGCAGTTGCTGCAGGTCCTGTGGCTGCTGCAGTTGAAGAAGGCCCTTCTAAAGTTAATGTTGTTTTGACTGCTGCTGGTCCAAATAAAATTGCTGTAATTAAGATTGTAAGAGATATTACTGGATTAGGTTTAAAAGAAGCAAAAGACATTGCTGATAATGGCGGAAACGTTAAAGAAGGTATTGACAAAGCTGAAGCAGAACAACTTAAAGCACAATTTGAAGAAGCTGGAGCTTCTGTAGAACTTAAGTAATTAGAATCTATTTAAATAGATTCTTTTTATTTTTGAACTTTTATGTTATAATATTTTTGTATTATAAGTGTAGGGAGTGGTTTAATGTCTAAATGGGATAAGGAGTATATTAAACTTTGTAAAAAAATATTAAAAGAAGGAAAACAAGTTCATAATAGAACGGGTGTTGATACGATTAAAATTCCGGGTTATTTTTTTGAGTTCGATTTGTCAAAAGAATTTCCTGCTTTGACTACAAAACAATTATTTTTTCGTCAGGCAATATTGGAAATGTTATGGATTTATCAAGTGCAATCTAATGATGTGAGATGGCTGCAGGAAAGAAACGTTCATATATGGGATGAATGGGAAATTAAAGAAGATGGTAAATGGTATGCCAATCAGATGGTATTAGATGAAGACGGTAAGATGATAAGAAAGAATATTGTTAAAGATTTTGGCGTTGAGTGGGCACATACGATTGGAACAGCTTATGGTTGGATTAACAAAAAGTTTCAAAATACACAACGTTTAATTAACAATATTAAAAATAATCCAAATGATAGGAGAATGATAATGACCTTATGGCAAGATGATTATATTGATACTGCAGTTTTACCTTCTTGTGTTTGGTCTAGTGAGTGGGATGTAACAGATGGAAAACTTAATTGTTGGGTTCATCAAAGAAGCTGTGATGTTCCTTTAGGATTACCTTTTAACGTAACTCAATATGCGACTTTGTTACTTTTGATAGCACACTGTACTGGGTTAAAGCCAGGTAAAATGTATTGGTCTATAAAAGATGCTCATATATATGTTAATCAAATCGATGGTATAAAGGAACAAATTTCTAGATATGACACATTACCTGATTTACCAGCACCTAAATTATGGATTAATCCAGATGTTAATGACTTTTTTAAATTTGATAATTCAAAAGATTGTAACGATATAAAAATTATTGATTATAAACATTATGGAAAAATTTCTTTTCCTTTGTCTCAGTAGGTGATTGATATGATTAGTATGATAGCTTCAGTTGGAAAAAATATGGAATTAGGAAGAAAAAATAGTCTTATATGGCACATTCCTGATGATATGAAATTTTTTAAGGAAACAACAATGGGACATGTTGTTGTGATGGGTAAAAATACATATGATTCTTTACCTGGTAATTTGCCTGGTAGGACTATGCTTGTTCTCAATACCAGTAAAATTTTAGATAACGATAATGTTCAAACAATTTATTCAGTTGATGAAATATTGGAAAAATATACAGATTCTGATGAAGAGGTATTTATTATAGGTGGTGCTTCTGTATACTCTCAGTTTATACAATATGCTAGTATATTATATTTGACAGAAATTGATGATGAATGTATTGATGCTGATACTTTTTTTCCTTCATTTGATAAAAGTAAATGGGAAAAACAAATTTTGTATAGTGCTCATTATAAAAATAATTTTTATAAGATATGTAAATATAGCAGGATATAGATTAAAACCATATGGAGATTAACCATATGGTTTTTAAAAAATTATGAAATATTATAATGATTAAAAAAATGTTTATGTTTTTGTATAAAAATTAATAAAAAAAATTAAAATTCGTTGACTTTTTACATTTATAATGCTAGTATTATATATTGGTAACACGTCTTTTTATGCGTGCCATCTTTAAAAAATTAGGTATTGGGGTGAAAATTTAATGGCTTATAAAATAAAGCAAAGTGGCGATTATAGAAAAAGAAGAAATTTTTCTATGATAAAAAATTCATTGGAACTTGATAATTTATTGCAAATTCAAAAAGATTCGTATCAATGGTTTGTGACAGAGGGGGTTAAGGAAGTCCTTGAAGATTTTTCTCCAGTAGAGAGCTTTTCTGGAAGTTTGTCTTTGGAATTTAATGATTATGTATTTGATACTCCAAGATATTCAATTAAAGAATGTAAGGATAGGCAAATTACATATGCATCGCCTTTAAAAGTGCAAACAAGATTGTTCAATAATGAAACTGGCGAAGTAAAGGAACAAGAAATATTTTTAGGTGATATGCCTTTGATGACAGATAGCGGAACTTTTGTTATTAATGGTGCTGAAAGAGTTGTTGTTTCTCAATTAGTTAGATCTCCAAGTGTTTATTTTTCAAAAGAAGTTGATAAAAATGGTAAACCAGTATTTGCATCTAAAGTTATTCCTACTAGAGGAACTTGGTTAGAATACGAAACTGATGCTAAAGATGTTTTATACGTTAGAATTGATAGAACAAGAAAGGTTCCTTTAACAACTTTACTTAGAGCATTTGGCTTGTCTAGTGATGAAGATATTTTAAATTTATTTGATAATAATGAATATTTAAAAAATACTATTGAAAGAGATTCCACTAAAAGTACAGATGAAGCCTTAATTGAAATTTATGAAAAATTGAGACCTGGAGAACCAACTACGTTGGATAGTTCAAAAAATCAATTAATTACTAGATTTTTTGATAATTTTCGTTATGATTTAGCAAAAGTAGGCAGATATAAATTTAATCAAAGGTTAAATATTACTGATAGATTAGTAGGTAATGTGTTAGCTCAGGATGTTGTTATTGATGGTGAATTAAAATTTAGTGATGGTACTTTACTTACTAAAGATGTAGTTCTTGAACTAGATAAATATTTAAAAAATGGATATGGTAGAGAAGAAGCTAAAATAAATACAGATTTAAATGATAGCGGTATTATTCAAGTTTTATATGTTTATTCTCCTTTAAATCCTAAAAAGAAAGTAAAGGTAATAGGAAATGATCAAACTATTACTGTTAAGACATTAACAATTTCTGATTTTTATGCTTCTGTTTCATATTACTTGAATTTGATGGATGGTATTGGTCACGATGATGAAATCGATCATTTAGGAAATAGAAGAATAAGACAGGTTGGTGAACTTTTGCAAAATCAATTTAAAATTGGTTTTAGTAGAATGGAAAGAGTCATTAGAGAGAGAATGACTACCCAAGATATGGAAACGGTTACGCCTAAAACACTTATTAATATAAGACCAGTTACGGCAGTTATTAAAGAGTTTTTTGGTAGCAGTCAATTGTCACAATTTATGGATCAAGTTAATCCAATTGCTGAATTAACTCATAAAAGAAGATTGTCTGCATTAGGCCCTGGTGGTTTATCTAGGGATAGAGCTGGTGTTGAAGTTCGTGATGTTAATGCTTCTCACTATGGTAGAATTTGTCCAATTGAATCTCCTGAAGGTCAAAATATTGGATTAATTACATCTTTGGCAAGTTATGCAAAAATAAATGAATATGGTTTTATAATGACTCCTTATCGTAAGGTTGTTAATAGAAAATTAACTGATCAGGTAGATTATTTAACCGCTACTGAAGAACAAGATTTTTATATTTCTCAAGCTACAGTAAATGTAGACGAAAATGATATGATTACAGACAATACAGTTGCTGGTAGATTTAATGGAGAAAATGTGATTATTCCTGTTGATCAGGTAGATTATATCGATGTTTCTCCACAACAAGTTGTATCTATTACAACTAGTTTAATTCCATTTTTGGAACATGATGATGCAACACGTGCTTTAATGGGTGCTAATATGCAACGTCAAGCATTACCTTTATTGAAAACAGAAGCCCCATATGTTGGTACTGGTGTTGAATATGTTGCTGCTAGAGATAGTGGAGCAGTAGTTGTAGCAAAAGCAGATGGAATAGTAGAATATGTAGACGCTAAAAAGATTGTTGTAAAAAATGCTAAAGGTCAGGATGTTTATGATTTAACGACATTTGAAAGATCTAACCAAGGCGAAACGGCAAATCAATCCCCAATTGTAAGAGCTGGCGATAAAGTAAAAAGAGGACAAGTAATAGCTGACGGACCTAGCACTGACAAAGGGGAACTAGCTCTTGGTAAAAATGTTGTAGTTGCATTTATGACATTTAATGGATACAATTTTGAAGATGCTGTTATTATGAATGAAAGGTTAGTAAAAGATGATGTTTATACCTCACTTCATATTGAAGATTATGAGATTCAATGTAGAGATACTAAATTAGGCCCTGAAGAAATTACTCGTGATATTCCAAATATAAGTGAAGAAGCTAGAAAGAATCTTGATGAAAATGGAATTATTAGGATAGGTACAGAGGTAAAAGAGGGGGATATTTTAGTAGGAAAAGTTACTCCAAAAGGTATGGCTGATTTAACTAGCGAAGAAAAATTATTGCATGCTATTTTTGGTGAAAAAACGAGAGAAGTTAGAAATTCATCTCTTACAGTGCCTCATGGCGGTGATGGAATCGTTCATGACGTTAAGGTATATACAAAAGCGGATAATGATGAGATGCCTAGTGGTGTTAGTAAAGTTATTAGAGTATACATAATTCAAAAAAGAAAGATTCAGGTTGGAGATAAAATGTCAGGCCGTCATGGAAACAAAGGCGTTATTTCATTGATTTTACCACAAGAAGACATGCCGTATTTGCCTGATGGAACTCCAGTAGATATTATGTTAAATCCTCAAGGTGTTCCTTCTCGTATGAATATTGGCCAAATCCTTGAATTACATATGGGTATGGCTTGTAAAAAATTAGGAGTATATATTGCAACACCGGTTTTAGATGGTGCAAAGCAAGATGATATTGCTAGTATGATGGCAGAAGCAGGTATGGATCCAGATGGAAAAACTGTTTTATATGATGGTAGAACAGGTGAGCCATTTGATAATCGTATTAATGTTGGCGTTATGTACATGATTAAATTACATCATATGGTTGATGATAAATTACATGCTAGAGCTACTGGTCCTTATTCTTTAGTAACGCAACAACCACTTGGAGGTAAAGCTCAATTTGGTGGTCAAAGATTTGGTGAAATGGAAGTTTGGGCACTTGAAGCTTATGGCGCATCTCATGTATTACAAGAGATACTTACTTATAAATCAGATGATGTTATTGGTAGAGTAAAAGTTTATGAATCTATAGTAAAAGGTCAGGCTTTACCTGAACCAAGCATTCCGGAATCATTTAGAGTGTTGATAAAGGAATTTCAGGCATTAGGATTAAATATATCTGTTATTAATAATAATGATGAGGAAGTAAGTATTTGTGAATTAGAAAAAGAAGAAGATGATGATGTTCCTCTTTCAGAAGAAATTCAAAAGCCAGATTTGTTTAAATCTGTAGATGAAGATGAAATTGATTATGATGAAGATGATTCTGAATATGATGATGAAGATGATTTAGATTTGCCTGATACTTATGGAGATGGAATAGATTTGTATGATAATGACGAAAATATTGGAGGTGATTTATAATGTTAGAAGCTAATAAATTTAAGGCTTTAAAAATAAGTATTGCATCACCTGATGATATTAGATCTTGGAGTTATGGTGAAGTTTTAAAACCAGAAACCATAAATTATAGAACACTTAAGCCTGAAAGGGATGGACTATTTTGTGAAAAAATATTTGGTCCAACTCGTGACTATGAATGTAGTTGTGGAAAATATAAAAGATTGCGATATAAAAATATAGTTTGTGATAGATGTGGTGTTGAGGTTACGAAGTCTAAAGTTCGTAGAGAAAGAATGGGTCATATTGAATTGGCTACACCGGTTAGTCATATTTGGTTTGTTAAGGGAATTCCTTCTTATATTGGTCTTTGCCTTGATATGTCTCCTAGAGACTTGGAAGAAGTAATTTATTTTGTTTCATATGTTGTTTTAGATCCTGGAGCGACAACTTTAATGAAGAAACAAACGTTATCTGATAAAGAGTATAGAGCATATTATGAAAAATATGGTAATACTTTTAGAGTTGGTATGGGTGCGGAAGCAATTAAAGAATTATTGACTGAACTTGATGTTGAAAAAGAATTGGAAAGTCTTCAAAAAGAGCTAGCAGAGGCTACTGGTCAAAAGAAATTGAGACTAGTTAAGAGACTAGACGTTCTAGATTCTTTTGCTAAATCTGGAAATAAACCAGAGTGGATGATTTTAGATGTTTTGCCTGTTATTCCACCAGAACTTAGACCGATGATTCAATTAGATGGAGGTAGATTTGCAACTTCAGATTTAAATGATTTATATCGTAGAGTAATAAATAGAAATAACCGTTTAAAAAAATTAGTTGAATTGAATGCACCTTCTATTATAATTCAAAATGAAAAAAGAATGTTACAAGAAGCAGTTGATTCTTTATTTGACAATGGTCGTAGAGGCAGAAGTGTAACTGGCGCTGGTAATAGGGCATTAAAGTCTTTATCTAGCATGTTAAAAGGAAAACAGGGAAGATTTAGACAAAACTTATTAGGAAAACGTGTTGACTATTCTGGACGTTCTGTAATTGTTGTCGGTCCTGATTTGAAGATGTATCAGTGTGGAATTCCTAAGGAAATGGCTTTAGAATTATTTAAACCACATGTTATAAATGGCCTTGTATCTAAAGAAATTGCAAATAATATTAAATCTGCTAAAAAAATGATTGATTCGAGAGATCCAAAAGTGTGGGATGTTGTTGAGGAAGTAATTAAAGAACATCCAGTTATGCTAAATAGAGCACCTACTCTTCATAGATTAGGTATTCAGGCATTTGAACCAAAGCTTGTTTCTGGTAAAGCCATTAGACTTCATCCATTAGTTACAACAGCATTTAATGCAGACTTTGATGGCGATCAAATGGCAGTTCACGTTCCTTTATCTGAAGAGGCTAAAGCAGAGGCTAGAATTTTAATGTTAGGAGCAAATAATATTTTGTCTCCTAAAGATGGAAAACCAATTGTAACACCTAGTCAGGATATGGTTTTAGGTAATTATTATATTACTATGGAAAAGCCTGGACATGAGGGTGAGGGAAGAATATTTAAAAATTCTAATGAAGCTTTAATGGCATATAGCAGAAGAGAAACTGATTTACATACAAGAATTGTTGTACCTGTTAACTCATTTAAACATAAGGTGTTTTTAGATTCACATAAAGATCAATATTTAGTAACTACGGTTGGTAAGTTAATATTTAATGAGATTTTGCCTGATTCTTTTCCATATATTAATGAACCAACTGATGAAAATATTGAAAAATACACTCCAAATAAATATTTTATAGCTCCCGGTGAAAACATTCCTGAAAAAATTAAAGAAATACCTAAAGCAGCGGCATTTAAAAAGAGTACATTAGAAAAAATTATTGCACAAATGTTTAAAAAATATAAGACTACAGAAACTTCTATTATGCTTGATAAGTTAAAAGATTTAGGATTTAAGTATTCTACTTATGCGGGAATTACAATTTCTGCAGCTGATGTTATTGTAAGTAAGAATAAAGATAAAATTATTGCTGAATCAGAAAATGAGGTTAAAAAAGTAAATAAACAGTATCAAAGAGGTTTAATTACTGATAAGGAAAGATTTGATTTAGTAATTAGTATATGGGATAAAGCAAAGAAAGATATTGAAAAAGAATTAGAGTCATATGCAAAAAGTGATGAATATGAAGATAATCCAATATTTATAATGATGAATTCTAAAGCACGTGGTTCAATATCTAACTTTGTTCAGTTAGCTGGTATGCGTGGTACAATGTCTAAACCTAATGGTGAACCAGTTGAAATTCCAATTAAATCTTCTTTTAGAGATGGATTATCTGTATCTGAGTTCTTCTTATCAACACATGGTGCTAGAAAAGGTAGTGCTGATACGGCATTAAAAACCGCAGATTCTGGTTATATGACAAGAAGACTTGTAGATGTTGCGCAAGATTTAATTGTAAGAGAAGAAGATTGTGGTACTACCCAAGGTGTTTTGGTATCAGCGTTTACTGATGACAAAGATGGTGTAATAGAACCATTGTACGATAGAATTTTGGGTAGATTTACGAATAAAAAGATTATTGATCCTGAAACGAAAGAAATGATTATTGATAAAAACGAATTAATTACAGAGAATATTGCTGAAAAAATTGTGAGTGCAGGTATTAGAGAAGTAGAAATTCGTACTGTTTTGACTTGTAGAACAGACCATGGAGTTTGTTGTAAATGTTATGGTAGAAATTTGGCTACTGGTAATATTGTTGAAATAGGTGAAGCTGTTGGTACTATGGGCGCTCAATCTATTGGGGAACCTGGTACACAATTAACGATGAGAACTTTCCATACTGGTGGAGTAGCTGGTGGAGAGGATATTACGCAAGGTTTACCACGTGTCGAAGAGCTATTTGAAGCAAGAACTCCAAAAGGAAAAGCTTTAATTGCTGAAATTGATGGCGTTGTTTCTAAAATTGAAGATCAAAAAGGTAGAACTAAGATTTTCATAAAAAATGCTAACGAAGTTAGAGAACATTTAAGTTCTTATGGTGCTAAGTTAAGAGTTGAAAAAGGCGATAAGGTTTCTGCAGGTGATAGATTGACAGAAGGTAATATTAGTCCTAAAGAGTTACTTGCAGTTACTGATCCTAATACCGTTCAACAATATATTCTTAAAGAAGTACAAAAAGTATATCGTTCTCAAGGTGTTGATATTAACGATAAGCACGTTGAATTAATTGCTAGAAGAATGATATCGCAAATTAGAATTATGGATTCTGGAGATACTAACTTTTTACCTAGTACAGTAGTTTCTATTAATAAATTTACAGAAGGAAATAGGGATGTAATACTTCAAGGTAAGAAACCTGCTATTGGACAACCAATATTATTAGGTATCACTAAGTCCTCTTTACAAACTGACTCATTTCTTGCTTCTGCATCCTTCCAGGAGACTACAAGAATTCTTACAGAAGCTGCAGTTAAAGGAAAGGTTGACAAATTGCATGGACTTAAAGAAAATGTTATTATTGGTAAATTAATTCCAGCAGGAACTGGTGCTAAAGAGTATATGGATATAGGTTACTCTTTAGAAAAAGAATTTTTTGACGATGAGCCTTCTGAAGTATTAGAAGAAAAATTTTTAGATTAAAATTTTACCTATAAAGTTTAATATAAAAAGCTTTATAGGTTTTTATTATTTTCTTAAATTCTATGATATAATAGTAGGTAGATTAGAGGTGTAATATGGCAAACAATGGGATAAGAAGTAGATTTAGCGATAGGATAAAAAAAATCGCATCTTTTAAGAATAAAAGACAACCTAAAAAGATTGAAGATTCTGATGTTACTTATAGAAATTTTTTGAAAGTGGTAGCAGCTATTCCACTATTGGTATATGATAATTTAAATAGTAATAATATTGATAAGAATGCAGTTAATCAAAAAGAATCGAACGATGTCTCAAGATTAAAAAACAGTAGGGAAAATAAAAGAAAATTAATTGATCAAATTGACGTTTCTTTAGTTAAAAAGAAACAAGATGTTTATGGTAAAAATATAATAAATAAAGGTGTTAATAAAAATAAAGAGACAAATATTACTGATATTGAAGAAGCAAAAAATTTAGAGAAAAAAATAATAAATTTAATTAAAAAAAATCTAATTAAAACAGTTAATGAATTAGAAATAATACAAAGTGAATTGTATTTAATAAATGAAGTTAATGGTGATGATAAGAAATTAAAAGAATGTCAAGCAACTCTTGATGAAGTTAAAAAAATGTTATGTAAAATTGATATTTTAAAGAAAAAATATGATTTTTTAAAAGATAATTATGATTTCGAATATTTGTTGGAATTAGATGACGAACATTTAGTAGATAGTATTATTGAATTAAAAAATAAATTTTCAAATGTTGAGGTTAAAGCTACAGTTACTGATTATAAATTATTAGATGTTTATAAATTTTTATATTTGAGGATCGATAAATTACAAGATGAAGTTAGTGAATTTGAAAAATATAAAGAAGAGGAATTACAAAAGTTAAAAGAAAGGGATATAGATTTTGAAAAATTAAAAAATGATGTATATAATGTTTCTAGAGTAAATGATGGTTATAATAAGTTTGTTGATAAGCAAAATGATTTATTAGATGAATTAAATAAGAAAGTCGATAAGATTGATTCACATGAAGATGTTAGTTATAATCTTAAAGGATTTAATCGGCTTTTGTTTAATTCTTTTAAATATTTAGGTTTATTGATGATGAGCCCTTTAAAAGGAATTATTCCTTCGATTGCTACAGAAACGTTAATTACAAAAAATGTTGTTTCTAATTTGTTTAATAATTTAGAGTGGGAAGAGAAGAAAAAGACGATATATACTGCAATTGATTATTCTAACATTATTGGTGGGGCAATTAATGATTTGGAGAATACTGGAAGAATAGTCGATACTACTTTAGAGGATATAGTTAATTTAAAAATTAAATATAATGAGAATTTTAGAATGTATCAAGGGGATTTTTTGGAATATGAACAGGTAATTTCTAAAATTAATGATATGGAAAATAAAATCCTTGGTAATAAGATAAAGATAGAAATGATGCGAAAAAGAATGCTTGACAAAGAGCGAGTTAATTATAAAAAATTACAATTAGTTAGAGAACTTAATGATAAAAAACAATAATTTTAAAAAAATGTTGAATATGTTTAAAGTTTGTGATATACTTATTTTAATAATAGAGAATTATAGGTAGGGTATATTGTTTGCCCTGTTTTGGAGGTATGTCATGGAAAGTAAAATTATTAAAATAGTTGATGAACATAATATAGATCGAACTGGTTATAAGGTGTGTGCTATTGATGTCGATGGTAGCGATTATGTTATATATGCTATTGAGCGTGATGGAGAGAATGATAACGTTTTTGTATCTAAAATTATAAAAAATATTAATGGTACTTCTAGTATGATTAATATTGATGACTCTTATGAAAAAGAAAAATTATCATTAGTCGTAAAAGAGTTAATTAAGTATGCAGTTGATTCTCAAGAAGATAAATTGACAAAAAATTCTGTTTCTTTGCCTAGTGGGAAAATTGTTAATATTATTTCTGTAATGATTGATAAAAAAGAACAAAATATTAATGTTCAAAAAACATATATTACTACTGTCAAAAAGGCTGTTACTAAAATTAGTGAAGAATTTTATGATATTTTGTTTAGTGAAAATAACAGTAATTTGATGAATGATATATTTCCTGTTTTTGATTCACCATTTGAAGAAAATACTAATCAGCCTATTAATAACAATGTAAATCCCGTAAATGGCAGTGAAGCTGCAGAATCTAATAGCACTGGGGATGTTTTTAAAATTGAATCAATTCCTAATTTTGTTAGTACAGAGAATAATGATGAAAAAAAGCAGGATATTTCTAGCTCTGCAATTGATTTAAATGATAATACTGTAAATTCATCAACAAAAGAAGTTGATAATTCAGTTATTTCTCAGAATGACGTTATTCCAGAGAAAAGTAATATTGTTTTACCAGTAGTAGAGAATAGTGGAAATAGTGAATCTTTAAATAATAATAATGATTCTTCATTCTTCTTTACTGCTGATGAAAAAAAAGAATTAGCGAATAATAATTCTAGTGTAGGAGAGGGACTTGTTTTTGATGCTTCAAAAGAGGTTAATTTGAATGAAGCCTTGGGTGAAGTTAGTACAGATAAAGCGATTCCTATGGAAGATATTCAGCCAATTAGAGATTTTGGTGTCGACCAAGTCAAAGGTGAGGTGTCAACTCCAGAAACTAGTTCTTTAGAGAATAATAATGAAAAGAGTGTTAGCAATAATGGGGTTGCTGGATTTGCTAATAATAAATTTTTTATGGTAATTGCAATTTTAATATTTGTTGGTGCTTGTGTATTTTTGGGTTATGAGGCATTTACATATTTTCAAGCAGTAAAATAAAATTAAAAAGTCATCTGTTGATGACTTTTTTAATTTTTTTTGCTATATATACATCCACAATAATTTTGTCGATATAAATTATATTTTTTAGATAATTCGATAGAATTTTTATATCCATTTTTCTTTTTAAAGTCAGAATATAGCCATTTTATTTGATATTTTTGTTGCATTTTTTCTCCTATTTCATTTATTAATGTTGCATTTTTGTAAGGACTAACAGTAAGAGTAGTGCAAAAGTATTCAAAATTTTTTTCTTTAGCTATTTTTGCTGTTTTTTCTATTCTTAGATTAAAGCATATAGTACATCTTGCACCTCTTTCAGGGCAAAGTTCATAGCCTTTTATTTTTTCTTCATATATTAAATTATCATAGTCACAATCTAGAAAGGCTATGTTGTTTCCTTCTTGATTTAATTTTTTTATTAATTCAATTTGTTCTTTTTTTCTTTTTTCATATTCTTTTTTAGGGGAAATGTTTGGATTATAGTAAAGAACGGTAATATTAAAGTATGGGAGTAAGTATGTTATTACATGACTACTACATGGTGCACAACAGCTATGTAGCAATAACTTTTTTTTATTAACGATTAATGATAATTGTTCATCTGATAGTTGTTTAATGTTTTTTATCATATTGTTATCACCTGCTACATATTATATCACTTACTTTGAAAAAATGCTATCTATATTTATTGTGTATATATTATTTATTATATTATCTATTATTATATTTTCAATTTTACTTTTAATTATTTTATCAATTTTTCTTGCACCAAAAATTTTGTAGTTGGATTCATTAATTATTTCATTAATTATGTTTTGTGATAATGTAAGGTTTATGTTTTTAAACTTTTCTTTTAACTTATTTAGTTTACTTATTATTATTTTTTCAATATCTTTTTCTTGTAAGTTATTAAACTTTATAATTTCATCAATTCTATTTAAGAAAGAAATATCAAATTTTTCTTTTAACTCTTCATCAATAACTTGTTCATTTTCATTAAAACCAATATTTTTTTTGCTTTTTCCTATATTTGAAGTCATTATTATTATATTATTATTTAAATTTATTACATTATTTTTGGCGTCTAATATTTTCCCATCTTCTAATATTTGATATAACAAGTTAATAATTTTTGGATGTGCTTTGTCTATTTCATCTAATACGATTACGGCATTAGGGTTGTCTTTAATTTTACTTAAAATGTATTTATTATCATCATAACCAATATATCCAGCTGTTGATCCTGTGAATTTGCTAATAGAACTTGAATCGGAAAATTCAGACATGTCTAATTTTATCGTTTTTTGTTTACTTATTAAATTTCCATATTCAGTTGCTAGTTTGGTTTTTCCAACACCAGTAGGTCCATTAAACATTAGGGAAATACATTTGTTTTCTTTATATCCCAATTTTATTCTTTTTGTTATATCAATTAATTTTTTTATGGCTTCGTCTTGGCCATATATAGAACTTTTTAATTTATTTTCTATTTGCATAATAGTTTTTTTATTATCTTTTAAAATTTCATATATTGGGATATTTATTTTATTACTTATTACTTCGGCAATATCTGAAATTGTTACTTTTACTTTTTTTGTATTGACTATTTTTTTTGTAAATTCGGTTTCTTTTATTTTGTATTCGTAGGCTTTTTTAATGTTATTTTCTTTAATGTATAGTTCTTTTTTATCTTTTATTTCTTTTAGGTTTATTTGATTTTTGGCATTATCTTCGTTTTCTTTAATATTTACTTTGCTGCATACTTCATCAAGGATGTCTATTTGTTTGTCTGGTCGATATCTATTGTATATATATTTGTCGCTTAATTTTATAATTTCGTCAATTATTTCGTCTCTTATTATTACATTATGATATTCTTCATATATTGGTTTAATCTTTTTTAATATATTTTTTGTTTCTTCTCCTGATGGTTCATCTATATTGATTATTTGAAATCTTCTATCAAGTGCTTTGTCTTTTTCAAAGTGTTTTTTGTATTCATCATTTGTCGTTGCGCCTATGCATTTTATTTTTCCTCTTGCTAGTGCAGGTTTTAAAATATTTGAAGCGTCAATAGCACCTTCTGCCCCACCGGCACCAATTAATGTATGAATTTCATCAATAAATAATATTATGCTTTCGTCTTTTTCTATTTCGGTTAGCATTTTTTTCATTCTTTCTTCAAATTCTCCTCGATATTTTGTTCCAGCGACAACACTAGCCATATCAAGGGAAATAATTTTTTTATTTTGTAATTTTAATGGAACATTTCCTTGATTAATTAAGTTAGCTAGTCCTTCAATTATGGCTGTTTTTCCAACTCCAGGATCTCCAATTAGTAGTGGATTATTTTTAGTTCTTCGGCATAGAATTTGTTCTATTTTTCTTATTTCATTTTCTCTTCCAATTACTGGATCTATTTCTTTCTTTTTGGCTTTTTCAGATAAATTTATTCCGATTTCTTCTATTATTAGGTGTTTATTTGCTTTTCCTTCTTTGGAATAAACTTTTTCCGTAAATTCGTCATACATTTTATCTAGATCTATATTCATTCCTATAAATAAGCGAATTGCAATTCCTTCGCCAACGTCTAAAAGGCCGGAAAATAGATGGTTAATTGTTACAATACCATTGTTATTATCTCTACTATCCATTATTGCATTTTCAATTACTTTTTTTAATAGCGGTGTATACAAAAAAAATTCACTTTTTTTACTGCCTTTTCCAATAACATTTATAATTTCCTTTTTAAATCTTTGATATGTAAGATTAAATTTTTCTAATTTTTTGGTAAATTCATTTTGAGTATGTAATATTGCTAATACTAGATGTTCGGTTCCGACGTATGGATGCTTTAATTCAAGCATTTCCAATTTTGCTTTAGTAAGTATTTCTTGTGCTTCTTCGTTAAAATCACTAATCATATTATCACCTTTCATGTTTATTCTATGAATATTATGTGTTAATAATTCAATTTTGAAACACAAAAAAAACAACTAATTTTTTAAATTATTAATTGTTTCATTATAATTATTACTATTGATGATATAACTACCTACAACGGCGATATTAATATATTTTTTTACTTTTTTTATTGTTTCTAAATTTATTCCGCCATCTATTGAAATGGTAATGTTTTTATTAAGCTTATTGATTTTTTTTAACTTTTTTGTGGTGCTTTTTAAAAATTTTTGTCCTCCTTCTCCGGGGTTAACACTCATAATTAGAATCATGTCGATAATATTAATAAATTTTTTAATTTTAGCAATTTTAGTTTTTGGACTAATTGCAATACCAACTTTATATCCTTTATTTTTGATTATATTAATTAACATTTCTATGTCACTGTCTATTTCACAGTGGATTGTTATATATTCAATATTATCGTAGTTTAATTGTTTTATGTAATTTTCTGGTTTTTCTACCATTAAATGGATATCTATTTTTTTCTTTATAAGTGGTAGTAATGTTTTTAATTCTTCGATAGGAAATTCTTTTTTGGGGACGAATACTCCGTCCATAACATCAATATGGATGTAATTAGTATTGGTTTCATTTAATTTTTTTATTGCTAACGGTCTATTTTGTGACGATAGTATTGATGTAGATATTTGTACCATTTTTTTCACCTACTTATAAATTTTATGTAATTTTCATATCTGCTTTTTAATATTTTATTTTGCTTTACTAACTCAATGATAAAGCAACCATCTTCGTTAATGTGTAGACAGTCATGATATTTGCAGTGGCATAGATTGTCAAACATTTCTTTCATGTTGTCTCTAATATCTATTTTACTCATATTTATAAAATCAATTTTGGAAAATCCTGGCGTGTCTGCAATGTAAAAATTTTTAATTTTAAATAATTCAGTATGTCTTGTCGTGTGTTTTCCTCTACCTAGTGATTGTGAAATTTCGGCGGTTTTTAGTGATAAATTTTTATCAATTTTATTTAGTAATGTAGATTTTCCCGCGCCGCTTTGACCAGTTAAGACAACTGTTTTATTGGCAATTTTTTTTGTTAAATCTTCTACTGATGTAGATATGTTATATCCTATTTTTTGATAATAATCAATATATTTTTGAATATTTTGTTTTTCGCTTTTGTCTAATAAATCTAGTTTTGTAAAATAAATTATGGGTGTAATATTGTTATATGATATAATTGTTAAATTTTTATCTAGTAGTGTTGTATCAAAGTCGGGAGATTTTACACTAGTTACAATCACGGCAACGTCAATATTGGCAATTTTAGGTCTGATTAATTCATTTTTTCTTGCTTTTATTTTAAGGATATATTTTTGATTTTCATCAAATTCTACAATATCTCCTACTAAAGGAGTCTCTTTGTTTTGCTTAAATTTTCCACGAGCTTTACATAGGTAATTTTTTTCGTTAGATTCAATAGTATAATCATTACTTATATTTTTTATTATTCGACCAATCATTTTTCACTTCCATTATTCGTCACTTGTTTCATTATTATTTTCATCATTATTTTCATCTGGTTCATATACTACGTTTAGGGTAATTTTTTGCGTTACATTGCTTAATATACGATCACCGGCTTTTCTCGATTGGTCAATTATAATGGCATCTTTATATTTATCATATTCGCTTGATGGAATGGTTGTTTCATTGCTATCAATTATTATGTAGGTTAATTCATATTCATTAGCAAAAGCAATAAAATCATTAAGTGTCCATCCTTCGTTAACCATATCTGGATATTCATCAACAATGTTTGGTAAATATAAAGTTATGGTGTCGCCTTCCTCAATTAATTGTTTGTCGTTATTTTCATTGAATGTAGGAGATTGATCAATAATAATGTTTTCTTTGTCTTTGTATTTTTCTTTATCTTCTACGTCTTTTTTTTCTATTAATACATTGATTCCTAGTAATTCTAATTTAGCTTTTACTTCCGTATAATTTTTTCCAATATAGTTTTCTAGGTATGTATAATCACCGCCGATAGATTCATAGATAATTATTGTATCTCCCTTTTTTCTGGTAGATCCAGCTTTAGGTGAAGTTTTAATAACTATTCCAGTTTCAACTGTGTCGCTGTTTTCTTGTTCAGTTGAATATGTAAATCCTGAATTTTCTAATTTCTCAATAGCTTTTTCTAAGGTTAATCCCTCAACGTTTGGCACTATTACGTCTTCAACTTCTTTTGTGGTAATTAACCATGTAATTCCTAAAGTAATTAAGAGTATCAAGAAGAATGATGCTAAAATAACAATAAGTGTATTTCTTTTTTTTGGTTCTTCAAAATAATCTTCAATATCAGTTTGTTTCTTTTCATCTTTGTCGTTTTTTATCTCTGTTACTAGTTCATCGGTATCTTCGATTTCATCTTTTCTTTCTGTTGATATTTCTACCTTTTTTTTAGGTTTACTAATATTTTTAATGGGGGTATCATCATCAATATCATTTTCTGGATACTCAAAACTTATTTTTTTGTCGTTTGCATGTTCTTCTGTTAAGCAGTTTTTTAAGTCTTCATTCATTTCTTTTGCACTGTCATATCTATTTCTTGGATTTTTAGCAGTAGCTTTTAATAAAATATTTTCTACTGATTGTGGTATTGATGGATCTTGTTTTCTTATACTTGGTATTTTTTCTTTCATGTGTTTTAGTGCAATTTCAACGGCATTATCTCCTTTAAAGGGAACAGTTCCTGTTAGCAATTCATACATTAAAATTCCTAGGGAATAGATATCGCTTTTAATTGTTGCTCCTTTGCCACTTGCTTGTTCTGGGGGAAGATAATGGACACTTCCCATAACTGAGTTTGTTTGGGTGAGTTGCGTTGCGTTAAGGGCCATTGCTATTCCAAAATCAGTAATTTTGATTTTTCCATCATCTTCAATCATAATATTTTGTGGTTTAATATCTCTGTGAATAATATATGATTCGTGTGCATGAGAAATACCATCTGTTAATTGTGTCATTATGTCGATTACTTCAGCTAAAGTTAACGATTCTCGTTTTTTTAGTAGTTGCTTTAGGGTTTTTCCTTCAATGTATTCCATAACTATGTAATATTGTCCATCTTCTTCTCCCACGTCATATACTTCAACAATGTTAGGATGTGATAAGTTTGAAACAGACAGTGCTTCTCTTTGAAACCTCTTAATAAATTTTTCATCTGATGATAAATCGCCACGCAATACTTTAACCGCAACTTTTCTATCTAATATTGTATCGTTTGCAAGATATACATTTGCCATACCACCTTCGCCGATAGACTTTATAATTTCATATCTATCATTTATTTTTTGCCCCTTTGATAACATTATTGTTCACCACTTTCTTTTTTTAAGTATGCAATTGATATATTGTCAGTTCCTCCTCTAGCATTCGCTTTATTTATTAACTTAATGACGGCTTTTTCAACTTCTGGGGTGCTATTTAGAGTTTTTTCTATTTGCTCATCAGTTAACATATTAGTTAGTCCATCACTGCATAAAAATAGTCCTTTTACTGATGTATCAATATCAAAAATATCTATTTCTATTGGATTATTAGCGCCTAGTGCTCTAGTTAATAAATTTTTACCTGGATGATTTTTAGCATTTTCTTCGGTTAATCTTCCATTGTTTATTAACATAGATACATAGGTATGGTCTTTTGTTACTTTGTGTAAATTATTATTTTTGATAACATATCCAGAACTATCTCCAATATTTCCATATAAAATGTAATCATTTGTTTTTAAGGCAATTACTAGGGTTGTTCCTAATCCTTTGCTTTCAGGATGTTCTTTAGCATAATCAAAAATTTTGTTATTAATTTCTTTTACTATTTTTCTTAACCATTCAATTGAATCATCTTTTGAACCTAATGAAGACATTTTATAAAAACTTTCTCTTATGTGATTTATGGCAATCATTGAAGCAACCTCTCCAGCTTTATGCCCACCCATGCCATCAGCAATTGCTAAAATAAATTCTTTATTATCATTGTTTATAATTGTAACGCTATCTTCGTTGTGCGATCTTACTTTTCCTGGATCTGTAAAATAAAATGTTTGCATTAATTTACCTCCTACTTAGTTTTTGCTC
The DNA here is from genome assembly GCA_944350315.1 of uncultured Bacilli bacterium. GTDB lineage: Bacteria > Bacillota_I > Bacilli_A > RF39 > UBA660 > RUG705. The sequence continues at coordinate 31,822 of CALVON010000029.1, forward strand.
TTAGTTGTCCACATGCGGCATCGACGTTTCCTCCGAATTCTTTTCTTATAGTAACGTTTATTCCACTTTTTTTAAGTATATCATAAAACGCTAAAATTTGCATCTTTTTTGTTCTTTTAAATTCAATGTTTTCTGTCTCATTATATGGTATTAAATTCACATAACAATTAATATTTTTCAGTAACAATGCTAATTCTTTTGCGCAGTCAAAACTATCATTAATATCTTTTAACATGATGTATTCAAAGGTTACTCTTCTATTAGTTGTTTTTATGTATTCTTTTATTGTATTTATAAGATCTTCTAATTTGTATACTTTGCTAATAGGCATAATTTTATTTCTAATTTTATCGTTTGGAGCATGTAGAGAAACAGCTAAATTAACTTGATTGAAATCTTTCATAAATTTTTTTATTCCAGGAATTAGTCCACATGTTGATACAGTAATATGTCTAGATCCTAGATTAATGCCTTTATTGCATGTTATAATTTTTATAAAATTCATAATGTTGTCATAATTATCAAACGGTTCTCCTATACCCATTATGACAACATGAGTTATTTTTTGTTTTGTGTCTTTTTCAATTAGAAGAAATTGTTGAATTATTTCATAGGTTTCCAAATTTCTTATTTTTTTTAGTCTTCCACTTTCACAAAACTTACACCCCATATTGCATCCAACTTGAGATGATACACATAGACTAATTCCATAATTATGATACATTAAGACTGATTCTATCGTGTTTCCATCCTTTAATTCAAATAAATATTTTTTGACATTAACGTCTTCTTGTTTCTTTTTAATTTTTATAAATGAAAATTCATAATCTTCTAATAATCTTTCTTTAACTTTATTGCTTAAGTTTGTCATGCTTGATAAATCATATACGTTTTTCTTATACATATATTCATATAACTGTGTGGCACGATATTTTTTATCATGGATATTTATAAAATAATTTTCTAGATTGTCATATGTAATGTTAAAAATGTTTTCCATAATATTGTTCCTTTCATTTTTATAATTATACCAAAAATATAAATAGTTTTAAAGTTATTTATATTTACAAAATGGTGAATAGTTGATAAAATGTAAATGGAGATGATATTTTTAATGAATAACAGTAGAGTAATTCCTAAGAAAAATTATATTATTTTAAGTGTGATAATTGTTGCTTCAGTAGTTTTGTTATATTATTTTTATATGTGGTTTTTAGCTTATAAAGATTCTAAAATTAATATGCCAATATTGGATAAATATGTTAATGTAATTAATTATAATGAATTGGATAATTATATTGTTGAAAATCCTGATAGTATTATATATGTGTCAGTAACAGATGATAATAAAATTAAAAATTTTGAAGAAAAAATGGTAAATTTATTTGAAAATGATGAATTGAAAAACGAAATTTTGTATATGGATATTACTGATGATATTAAAAACAGCAAAATAAAGAAAGAAATGAAAAATAAATATTCGGTTAATTATACAAATATTACGAATGTTCCAAGTGTTTTAGTTTTTGAAGATGGTAATTTGAAATCGATATTTGATGTTGCTGATAGTGGATATAGTATTAATAAATTAAAAACATTTATTAATAGTGTTGATTTTAAGGAAGAAGATTTAGATTAAATGATTAATATAGTTTTGTTTGAACCAGAAATTCCTGAGAATACAGGTAACATAATGAGAACGTGTGTAGCTACTGGTGCAAAGCTTCACTTAATTAGGCCATTAGGTTTTGCTCTTAATGATAGTATAATTAGAAGGAGCTCGGCTAGTTATATAGATAAAGTAGATTATGCTTTGTATGATGATTTTAATGATTTTTGTGATAAAAATGATGGAGAATATTATTTTTTTACTAGATATGGTAAAAAGGCACATAGTGATTTTATATTTAACAAAGAGAAAAATATATTTTTAATTTTTGGGAAAGAAAGTACGGGTATTCCTAAAAATATATTGAGGAAGTATCTTGATAGGTGTGTTAGAATTCCTTGCAGTAGTGAGGTTAGATGTTTAAACGTATCTAATTGTGTAGCAATTGCTGTTTATGAAGTTTTAAGGCAGCAAGGATATTTAAACTTATCAAAAGTTGAACCATTTAAGGGAGAAGATTGGTTATTAGAGGAGTAGTCTTATTTAAAATATTTAAATAAGATTTTTTAAATTTTATAATATTTTTTAGAAAAAAAATTAATTGATAAACAAAAAAAATCATGATATAATTTTAGTATGTATTATGTTATAACCTTTGATTTTATAATGAAAGGACTGAAATTATGAATTATAAGCTTGGAAGTATAGTTATTATGAAGAAAGAGCATCCTTGTAAAACTAATAGATTTGAAATTGTTAGAGTAGGAGCAGACATTAAAATTAAGTGTATAAATTGTGGAAGAATAGTTATGATGCCAAGAATAGAATTTAATAAAAAGATTAAAAAGGTGGAAGTAATATGAAAAAGAAAGAAATTAGATTACATCCAGCACTATTGTTGTTGTTTTTAACAATAATTATTATGGTTGTTAGTAGCGTGGGAAATATTTTGAATTTAGAGACGACTTACTATAATGTTAATAGTGTTACAGGTGATTTGGAATCACAAGTGGTTACAATAAATAATTTATTTAATAGGACGGGAATCCAGTATTTAGTAAGCAATATGCTATCTAATTTTATAAATTTTGCTCCTTTAGGAACGTTAATTTTAGGACTTATGGGAGTAGGTGTAGCATACAAATCTGGTTTTTTAAACTCTTTATTTAAATGGTTAACTAAAGATAAACCTAAAAAGTTTTTTACTTTTTTAGTAGTGTTTTTAGGAGTTTTATCTTCTATGTTTTATGATGCGGCTTATGTTATTTTAATACCAGTTGCGGCTATTTTATTTATGAATTTAGGTAGGCATCCTTCGGCTGGGATATGTGCTGCTTTTGCAGGAATATCTTTTGGATATGGTGCAAATATAGTGGTAAATGGTGTTGATAATGTCTTAATTAATTATACACAAAGTGCTACAAAAATATTAGATCAAAATTATATAGTCAGTTTAAGCGGAAACATTATTTTTATGTTTTTTGCAACAATACTAATTTCTTATTTGGGAATGGTTATTACAGAGAAATATGTCGTACCAAAATTAGGAAAGTATACTTTAGATGAGGAAGATGATATAGATTTAAGTACAGAAGTTAGTAAAAAAGAGAAAAAAGGAGTTATTGTTGCACTTTTATCTACTACTTTATTATGTTTAATTTTAATTTATTGTATTATTCCAGGTTTACCTTTTTCAGGACTTTTTCTTAATTTAAAAGAAAAAACATATGTTGCTCAATTGTTTGGGGATGGGTCATATTTTAAACAAGGTTCTGTTTTAATTTTTTCTGTATTATTTGGATTTTCTGGTTTTATTTACGGCCTTAGGGTAAAAACAATAAAAAATAATAAAGATATTATGAATAGCATGAGTTATTATCTAAAAGGTTTTTCTTCTTTGTTAGTTTTAATATTTTTTGCGGCACAGTTTTGTTTAATTTTTAAAGAGACTAATATTGGAATTTTTATTGTTGTTTCTTTATCTGAACTTTTAGATAATTTACAATTGTCAGGAATAGTTTTAATTATATTTACTTTTGTAATAATTTTGATAAGTACAATTTTTGTTCCTTCTTTAAGTACTAAATGGGCGATATTATCGCCGGTAATTGTTCCGATGTTTATGCAAAGTTCTTTTACTCCCGAATATGCACAAGCAGTTTTTAGAGCAGCAGATAGTTCAATTAAGGGAATTAGTCCTTTATTTAGTTATTTTGTAATTTTAATAGGTTTTTTACAGATATATAATAGTAAGAAAAAAAATGTGGTAACATTAACTGATGCGATGAGTTTGATAGTTCCTTATACAATAGCTTTTTCTATTCTTTGGTTATTAATATTGATAGGCTTTTATATTATTGGACTTCCTTTAGGCTTCAATACTTCTGTTATGTTATAATTTGTTTAGTAATAGTATTTTGATGAAAGAAGTGATTTTATGAGTTTGACAGCGGGAATTGTAGGACTACCTAATGTTGGAAAATCAACACTATTTAATGCAATAACGAAAAAAAATATATTAGCAGCAAATTATCCTTTTGCTACTATTGATCCAAACGTTGGTGTAGTAGTTGTTCCTGATAAGAGAATGGCAAAGTTAGAAGAAATGTATATTCCTGAACGAGTTGTCCCGACGACGTATGAATTTACAGATATTGCCGGTTTAGTTAAGGGAGCTAGCTCTGGCGAGGGACTTGGTAATAAGTTTTTATCTCATATACGCGAAGTTGATGCAATTGTAGAAGTTGTCAGATGTTTTGATAGTAGGGATATTATTAATGTAAATGATACGGTTGACCCCATTAGAGATATTGAAATTATTAATGTAGAATTGATTATGTCTGATTTAGAAATAATTGATGGAAGAATTAATAAAATTGGAAAAAAAGCTGAGATGACAAAGGACAAACGTGAGCTATTAGAAATTAATACTTTAAAAAAAATTAAAAGTTGCTTAGAACAGAATATCCCTGTAAGGAAAATTTCTTTGGATGAATCAGAAATTGATGTAATTAAATCATTTAATTTAATCACATTGAAACCAATAATATATGTTGCTAACGTTTCTGAAGATGATATATTAAAAGGAGGAAATGATTATTGCAAGCGTGTTTTGGATTATGCAGTGAAAGATAATAGCGAAATGGTTGTGATTTGTGCTAAGATTGAAAGTGAACTTTCTGAATTAAATGATGATGATAAAGAAGCTTTCTTAGCTGATTTGGGTATTAGTGAGTCTGGATTAGATCAATTAATAAAAAAGACTTATTCTTTGTTAGGTTTAGCTACTTTTTTTACAGTTGGTAGTGATGAGGTTCGTGCATGGACTTTTAAAGCGGGAACAAAAGCTCCTCAATGTGCAGGTATTATTCATTCTGACTTTGAAAAGGGATTTATTAAGGCAGAAGTTATGTCTTATGATGACTTAATTCTTTATGGTAGTGAAAAAGGTGTTAAAGAAAACGGTAAAGCACGCTTAGAAGGAAAAGATTATGTTGTTAAAGACGGCGATATTTGTTATTTTAGATTTAATGTTTAGAAAATATTTAAAATATAAAAGTAGTAAAAGAAAGGAAATTTATGGATAGAGAAAAAATTGATGAACGTTATAAATGGGATTTAAGTAAAATATATGATAGTGTTGATAAATTTAATGAAGATATTAAAAAAGTTAAAGATACTCTTGGTGAATTTGATCACTATAAAAATGTTACGTACGATGAGAATAATTTATATGAATTATTATCTTTATATATGTCAGTCCGAAGAAAGTTATCAAAGTTAGAAGTTTATACTAGTTTATTATGTGATGAAGACATGTCTATTAGTAAAAATAGAGAATTAAAAGAAAGTGTTAATAATATTGATAGTTCATATACTAAAGCAACGTATTTTATAAAGCCTAGTATTTTAAAATTAGATTATCAAGAAATAATCAACTTTATGGAAAAAAATAATAAGCTTAAGGAATTTAAAAGATATTTTGAATTATTGTTCCGTTATAAAATGCATACTTTAACCGATGATGAAGAAAAATTATTAGCAAATCTATCTAAAATATTTAATAATAATTATGAAACTTATGAGTTAATGAAAGATTCTGATATGTCATTTCCTAATTTCTTTGTTAATGATAAAGAATACGAGCTTGATAATAGCAAGTATGGTGTTTATATGGAAGATAATGATAGAATGGTAAGAGAAACTGCTTTTACTACATTATATAAAATGTATAAACAATATAGAAATGTATATGCTAATTTGCTTATTTCTCATGTAAAAGAATATAGTTCTATTGTTAAAATTAAAAAATTTAGTAGTTCTATTGAGGCATCACTATTTGACGATGAATTAGAACTTTCTATTTATAATAATTTAATTGACGTTGTTAATAATAAAATTGGAATCTTACATAAATATTATAAACTTAAGAAAGATGTTTTAAATTTACCTGAACTTCATTTGTATGACGTATATGTTAATTTAGTAAGTGATAATAATAATACTTATAAGTTTGATGATTCAAAAGAGACAGTTATTAATGCTCTTAGTATTTTAGGAGAAGATTATATTAGTATTTTGAAGGAAGGAATTAAAGATAGATGGATTGATGTGTATCCTAATCGTGGTAAGCGAACAGGTGGATATTCTTCTGGGTGTTATGATACAAATCCTTATATTTTACTTAATTATCAAGATAAATATGATGATATGTCTACTTTAGCTCATGAATTAGGACATTCAATGCATAGTTATTACACAATTAAAAATAATCCATATCAGTATGGGCATTATTCTATTTTTGTGGCTGAAGTTGCTTCTACTGTTAATGAGTTATTGTTAGCTAAATATATTATTAAAAATAGTACCAACAAAAATGAAAAATTATTTATATTAAACCGCATAATGGAATTGTTTAGAGCAACGTTTTATCGTCAGGCAATGTTTGCTGAGTTTGAAAAAAAGGTTTACAGTATGATTGAAGAAGAGAAGGCAATTAGTGTAGATATTTTGTGCGATGAATATTACAAACTTAATAAATTTTATTTTGGGGATAACGTCTATGTTGATGAAGATATAAAATATGAATGGGAGAGAATTCCTCACTTTTATTACAATTTTTATGTTTATAAATATGCTACAGGATTATCAGTGGCAAGTTATATTGTAAATGGATTATTAGAAGGAAAGATAACAAGTAATCAGTATATTTCTTTTTTGAAGTGTGGAAATAGCGTTAGTCCTTTAGATTCATTAAAGGTTACCGGTGTTGATTTATCTAATTCTAAAGTTTTTGAAGAAGCAGTTTCAATGTTTGATCAGACAATAGAAGAATTTAGAAAAATTTATTTTGATAGGTAGGAAAATAAAATGAAAATTAAGAAGTATATGTATATATTATTGTCTCTTATGTATTTTGATTTGATCTTTAATTTATTTGCTTACGATAGTTATCTTAAAACTTCAATTATTAATATCTTTCTGTTCTCTTTAATTAATGCTTTTATTATTTTGTTTTTAACAAGTTTTTTTAGTAAAAAAATTAATAAAATAATTACATATGTAGTTTATATGTTTTTATGGTTTTGGTATTGTTTGTATTATATTTTCTATAAAGTTTTTATAACTCCTTTTTCAATTTCTTTATTTCGTCAAAGTGATCAAACTTTAAAATTTGGGAAAAATATAATTATTTCAATTTTACAAAATATTCATGTGGTTATTCTATTTTTATTTCCAATTTTAATTTTAATAATATTTAAAAAGAAGTTTAATTATGAGAAGATTAAATTAAAATATTTAGGAATTTATTTAAGCTTATTTATTATTTCAGTTGGTATTTATGTTTTTAATATTTTTATTCAAGATAAGGAAGTTGGCTCAATTTACAATTTATATTTTGAGACAAATAATGTGTCTTTAAATATCGAAAGATTAGGCGTTCCAGCAGCAACGTATCTTGATATTTATAGATGCATATTTGGAATAGATGAAAAAATAGAAATTGTGTCACCAACTTTTGAAGAATCTGATGATGATCAACTTTTTGAATATGATTATAATATAATCGACTCTTTGGATTTCTCTGGGGGAACTGGTGATATAAAAAAAATCAATACTTTTATGGATAATGAAGTAGGTAGTAGAAAAAATAAATATACTGGAATGTTTGAAGGAATGAATTTAATATATATTGTAGCTGAAAGTTTTAGTGAAATTGCTGTTTCACAAGAATTGACACCGACTTTATATAAGATGGTTCATGATGGATTTTATTTTGAAAATTTCTATACCTCAAATAACTTATCTACAATAGGAGGAGAGTTCCAAGCGTTGACAGGTCTTTATGCTGATAATACGATTTTAAGTTCTTGGCGAGGTGGCAATGCCCACTATCCATACGGTTTAGGAAATGTATTTAAAAACTTAGGTTATAATGCTTATGCTTATCATAATAATAGTGCTTATTATCAAGATCGAAATGTATATTTAAAGACGCAGGGCTTTGATTATTATAAAGGATGTTATAATGGTTTAGAGAAACTTATTAATTGTGAACAATGGCCTCAAAGTGATGTTGAAATGATTGAGGCTACGGTAGATGATTATATTAATGATGATAATTTATTCATAACATACTATATGACTGTTTCTGGACATTTCTATTATAATTATTCTGGCAACGCAATTGCTAATAAAAATAGAGAGTATGTTGATGATTTAGATTATCCTGAGGAAGTTAAAGGATACTTAGCCACTCAAATTGAACTTGATAGGGCATTAGAATTATTGCTAAACAAACTTGATGAAGCAGGCAAGCTAGATAATACAGTTATTGTTTTATTAGCTGATCATTATCCATATAACCTTCAACTTAAATATATTAATATGTTATCTAGTTATGAAAGAGATAGTTTAATAGAGGCTAATAGTAATAATTTGATAATATATAATAGTAAAATGAAGGGCGTTAATATTGATAAAGTTGGTATGAGTATAGATGTCATTCCTACGGTATATAATCTTTTCAATATAGATTATGATTCTAGATTGATAATGGGAAAAGATATTCTAAGTACTAGTGAGGGTATAGCAATATTTAAAGATAAATCGTGGATTACTAGTAAAGGTACTTACTATGCTTCTAGTGGTAGATTTGAAGCAAAAGTAGATAATGTAGACGATAATTATGTTGATACAATAAATAGTATCGTTAGTAATAGATTAGCTATTAGTAGAATGATTGTTGAAAATGATTATTATAATTATTTATTCAATAAGTGATGTTTATTTAGACAAATAAAATTGATTTAATAAAAAATATGTATTAATTTATATTTTATTATTTATTTAGTAAAGGAGGCCTTTAATTAAATAGTTTAATGGCCTTTTTTATTATGTATAATATATTATGTTCTTCAATATTTAGTTTATAATATCAATTTAAATAATCGCTTATTGAAGATGCTAGGCGCAAACAGGCAGAACACAATAAAATCAAATTGTCTATCAAGGTTGAGTTTATATTTTTCTTATGGTAGAAATTACTAAAATAGTGTAGGTAATGCTATGCTTAACGATCACTATAAATAATATTATAATTACTAATTCTTTGGGATATATTTTGAAATTTTTTTGTATAATTTAGGAGATGTATTTTGTTACATTATAAAAAGAGGCTGACATAAATCAGGCTCTGATATTTTTTACCATAAATAGTAATTTTATAAAAAGTATTTATATATTTTTTAATTGCTTTTTTGGTTATTTTTTTTCATACTTCTTGCTTCTCTTGCACTAGTTCTTATTTTTTTACCATCGGCAGTAGTTACTGTTTGTAAATTAACTTTTTGTATTCTTTTAGTTATTTTTAAACAGTTTGGTCTGTTATTAACACTTTTTGCTTTTTTATTTGTTACTTTTTTTGCCATTTTATATTCCTCCTCAAATTACAATTCATAATTTTACTATAAAAATAAGGGATTGTCAATTCTTTTTATTGCATGTTATGGCTTAAAAGCGGCTATTTTTTATTTTTAATGAATTCTCTTAATATTTTGGTTGTTGCTCTTTTTTCTAATCTTGATACGTAACTTCTAGAAATATTTAGTCGTTTTGCAATGTCTTTTTGTGTTTCTTCTTCTTTTCCATTTAGTCCATATCGTGATTCAATTATTTCTCTTTCTCTATTAGTTAATACATTTAAGTATTTGTTTAATAATTTTATGTTATCATTTTTGTATATTTCATCTATATAATCAGTATCATTGGTTTTTAAAATATCTAATATGGTAATTTTATTTCCTTCTTTGTCATAACTTATTTCTTCATATAGACTTACATTTTTGCTATTCTTTTTATCTGATCTAAAGTACATTAGAATCTCATTTTCAGCACATTTTGCCGCATAAGTAGCTAGTTTGACCTTTTTGTCTTCTGAATATGTATCAATTCCTTTTATTAGTCCAACTGTCCCTATTCCTATTAAGTCATCAACATCGTGTCCGATTGATTCAAATTTTTTAACAATGTGAGCAACTAATCTTAAATTGTGTTCAATTAGTTTATTTCTTGCTTCTTTGTCACCTCTTTTTGCTCTTTTTATGTATTCTTCTTCGACTTCTTTAGGTAATTGTTCTGGAAAAATATTATTTGAATAAGCTCCAGTAAAAAACATTAGATTGCTAGCAAGATAATTTAAAATATTTAATAACATTATTCCTCCTCATTAAAATATATGTATTATTTTTATTTATAGTGTTCTTTTGTTTTAAATCTTTACTTTGTCATAAAAATAATATATAATTTATTTATTGAAAAGAGTGATAATTATGAAGAAGATTTCTTTGACAGGACTTAAACCTACAGGTAGTTTGACTTTAGGTAATTATATAGGAGCTATTAAGCAAATGGTAGAAATGCAAGATAATTATATTAATTATTTGTTTGTGGCTGATATGCATGCGATTACAGTTCCAATAAATAGAGAAGAATTACATAACAATATTAAAAACTTTCTTGCTCTATATTTGGCTTGCGGAATTGATCCTAAAAAAAATATAATTTATCTTCAATCTGATATAGAATATATTCCTTGCATATCTTGGTTGTTAGAATGTAATACTTATTATGGGGAATTATCAAGAATGATTCAATTTAAAGAAAAAAGTAAAAAGAATGCAAATTTTTCAGTTGGACTTTTGACATATCCGGTTTTAATGGCTACAGATATTTTAGTTGTAGATGCTGATTATGTCCCTGTTGGAATCGATCAGAAACAACATGTGGAATTAACTAGGAATATTGCTTCAAGATTTAATAAAAAATATGGAGAAACTTTTAAAATACCTGAGCCATTAATTACAGAAGTAGGGACAAAAATTATGGATTTAGTTGATCCAAGTAAAAAGATGAGTAAAACTGAGGAAAATAATAAAGGTGTAATTTGTCTTTTAGATGATTTAAAATTGGTAAGAAAAAAAATAATGAGTGCTACGACTGATTCAGATATGAAAGTAGTCTATGATCAAGAAAAAAAACCAGGTATATCAAATTTAATTAATATTTATGCTTCTTTAACCAATAAGAATATTAGTGAAGTTGAGGAAATGTTTAAAAACTCTAATTATGCACAGTTTAAAAGTGCTGTTGCTGATGTTGTATGTTCCTTTTTAGAAAAAATTCAGTTGCGCTATAATGAATTAATTAATAGTGATGAGATAGATAAAATTCTTCGTGAAGGCGCTTTGGTTGTAAGAAAAATGGCCAGTGATAAATTTGATACTATGAAATTAAAAATAGGATTATATAGGTAGGGGTGCTGATGAATTATTTTATTCCTGATATGTATCAAAAAAGTATATATCATATAGATTATGATAAATTAAGAGATGATGGTATTCAATGCTTATTATTTGATTTAGATAATACTTGTGTACCATATAAAGATAATATTCCAAACAAAAAATTAGAAGATTTGTTTGAGACACTTAAGGATATGGATTTTAAACTAATTATTTTTTCTAATGCTTCTAGAAGAAGGATAAAACCATTTAAGGATGTTTTAAATGTTGATTCTTTGGCAAAAGCAGGTAAGCCAAGAAAAAAAAGTTTTTTAAAGATTTTAAAATTATTTAATTATGATTTATCAGAAGTTGCTATAGTTGGTGATCAATTATATAAAGATATTCTTGGAGGAAACAGAGTAGGAATAAAGACGATTTTAGTTAATCCAATGTCTAATGATGATATGATTTTAACAAAAATTATATTTAGGCCGTTAGAAAAAATAAAATATCGTAGCTTTAGTCGTAAAAAAATTTTAATAAAGGGAAAATATTATGATTAAGAGATGTATTGGTTGTGGTGTTAAACTTCAGTTTGAGGATGAAATGGCTGATTGTTATGCGGCAAGTGATAATCAAAAATTATGTAAACGTTGCTTTATGCTAAAAAATTATGGAAAAAATTTTGCTGTTTTAAAGAGTAATGTCGATTACATGAAAATATTAGATAATATTAAAAAAGATGATTTAGTTGTTTATATATCGAGTATACTTACACTTAATTTGGACTACTTAAATAAATTTAGTAATGTTTTGCTGGTTATTACAAAAAGGGATATTTTACCTAAATCGATTAAAGATGAAAAAATTATTTCATATATTAAAAAGAGTAATAAAAAAATATTGGATGTAATTATTGTAAGTTCCTATAAGAAGAAAAATTTAGATTTTTTATATGATAAGTTGCAGTTATATGGAGATGGAAGAAAGATATATTTTGTAGGATTAACTAATAGTGGTAAATCTACTTTGATTAATGCAATGATAAATAGTTATACTAGTGATGATGCTAATCTTACTACGAGTAATTATCCTTCAACAACTCTCGATATAGTAACTGTAAACTTAGGAAATCTTTTAATTAATGATACTCCTGGAATATTGTTAGATAATAGTATTATTAATTATTTAGACGATTCATATATTAAAAGGATTAATTCGAAGAAAGAAATAAAGCCAATTACTTTTCAGTTAAAAGGTAAAGGAGCTATTTCAATTGATAAAATATTAAGATTAGAATATGATACTGATTATACAAGTATGACTTTTTATGTATCAAATAATTTGATAATTAAGAGAGCAAGTTTAAATAATAATAATTTTTTGGGGAAACACTTTTTTCAGTGTCATTTAGCTAACAATCAAGATATAGTTATTGAAGATTTAGGATTTATTAAATTTACTAACGAGTGCTTTGTTCGAATATATTATCTCGATAGTATTAGTGCTCGTGTTAGAGAAAACATGATATAAAAATTATAATTTTTTAATAAAGTTATAAATATTTTAATAATATACACAAAGAGAATATAAAAGATAATAAAAATATGTTTTTGTTATAAAAAAATATATTTTTTTTTTATATTATGGTATAATTTATTAAGAATAAGGGTGTGGTAATTGTGATAAAAGAATTTAAAACAATTGAACAACAGATAGATATACTTAGAAAAAAAGGCTTAATAATTGATGATGAAAATATGGCATATAATGTTTTATTAAAGGAAAATTATTTTTTTATAAATGGTTATAGACTTTTATTTATGAATTCTCCTTCTGACAGAACTTTTGTAGTAGGTTCTACCTTTTCTGAGCTATATGCATTGTTTTTATTTGATAGGTATTCTAGAAATATATTTTTTAAAAATTTATTAATTATTGAAAATAGATTAAAGTCAGTTATATCTTATCAACTTTCTAAAAAATATGGTTATAGAGAAAAGGATTATTTAAATTTAAGAAATTTTACTAATAATCCAGAAAAGAAAAGAATGGTTAAAGATGTTGTTGATAAAATGAAAAGGCAAATTAGAATTAATGCTTCTAGACATAATGCAACAATGCATTATTTAAAAAATTATGGATATATTCCTTTATGGGTATTGGTTAAAGTTTTGTCTTTTGGAATGGTATGTGAATTATTTTTAATTTTAAAGGATGAAGATAAGACAGAAATTTCTTCTATATTTGGTGTATCTAATAAATATATGGATGATTTTTTGCCAATACTTTCTAATTATAGAAACTTATGTGCACATGAAGACATTGTATTTAATTATAAAACTGAAAGGGTTATTCCTGATACGGAATATCATAAAAGATTAAATATTTTTAGGATGGATGATGAATATATTTATGGCAAAAATGATCTTTTTGCAGTAATTATAATGTTTAAATATTTACTGGAGGAAGATGAATTTAGATTAATGTTAAAGGAGTTTAATTATGAATTTGAAAAATTAGATGCTAAAATTGATTCTATTTCTGTTGAAAAAATATTGGATACTATGGGTATACCTAAAAATTATATGGAAATATTAGATATGTGAGGTGATATGGTGGAAAATAATTTGTTTGTAGATGATAATCATAATAAAACTATTAATACAAAAAATAAAAAGAATAATTTTACTTCATTTATTTTAATTATTAGTATTTTATTATCATTTATTTGCGGAATGTTGGGGGCATATTTGATTTCAAAAAATGTCAGTGTAGAACAAGTTGTTAAGAATATAACAACAAGCGAATTAGTGGAAAATAGTATTTCTAGTTCAGTTGATAAAGTTTACTATTCGACAGTAACTGTTATTGCATATAGTAATAATAAGCAAATTTCTAGTGGGACTGGTTTTATATATAAAATAGACGACGGTAAGGCATATATTATGACTAATAATCACGTTATAGATGGTGCAGATAAGGCAGTAGTTGAATTTAACGATGATAGTGAAAGAATAGAATCTACAATAATTGGTGGAGATATTTATGCCGATATAGCAGTTTTGACTATAGAAGATAAGGGATATTCTACAATTGAAATTGGCGAAGTAGAAAGTTTAAAATTAGGAGATACAATATTTACAGTTGGTAGTCCAATGGGCATAAATTATAAAGGTACCGTTACTAAAGGTATTTTATCAGGTAAAGAAAGAATGGTAGAAGTTAATTTATCTAGTAGTACTACTGATTATTATATGAAGGTTTTACAGTTGGACGCTGCGGTTAATCCTGGCAATTCTGGAGGGCCTCTTTGTGATGTTTCTGGTAAAGTAGTAGGAATAATATCTTTGAAAATAGTTCAAGACGAAGTTGAAGGAATGGGTTTTGCAATTCCTATTGAAGATGCTTTAAATTATGCTTTGTTAATTGAAGAAGGCGGAGAAATTTCTAGACCTTATCTTGGAATTAGCATGATAGATTTAACAGAAGAATACTATTTATGGCAAAATAGAATAACAATACCTGATAATGTTTCAGAAGGGGTAGCGGTTTTATCCGTTGAAAATGATACACCGGCTAGTAAGGCAGGATTACAAAAGGGTGATATCATAATAAAGATAAATGAAAATAGTACAGGTACTCTAGCAGAATTTCGTTATGAATTGTACAAACATGAAGTTGGTGAAAAAATAAAACTAACATTTTATAGAGAAGGTAAATTGAAAGAAGTTAGTGTTGTTCTTGAAAAAATACCCAATTAATAATTAAGTATATTTATTTAAGTTTTGGTGATAAAGATATGAGTGAAAATTTTTTCGGTTATCAGTTACTAGATGATTTAACTAGTAAAAACGAGGAGTTTGCTAAAAAGATAAATAAGGGATTAGAGAATGGGTTATTAAGAAAATTTGATGAAAGAGAATGGAATTTAATAAAGGAACAAAATTTTATTTCATTTATTCCTAATGTTAATAGCTTTTATGATATTTTCAAACTAGGATATAATATTGGTGACTGTGTTGGAGTATCTAGGCAACTTAGTTATTCATATGATGGTGTTGATATTGTTTCTGGTAGATTACCAATTTTAATAGGGACAAGAAATGCAGAAATAGAAGGTGGTCATTGTTGGCTTGAGAATGAAAATTATATTATTGATACTTCATTACTTTTAATAATAGACAAATCTTATGGTAAAGAAGTTGGTTATATTGAGGAACAAAGAATTAGTAGTCATCAATTAGGACGTAGTTCTTTATATGGTAGTAGAAAAGAGTTTGTGAGGGATTCATCTATCAAATCAGGGAAAAATAGAGTATAATTAATTAAAACACTTAGGAAAACTAAGTGTTTTATAATATTTTATCAATTATTCCATAATTTAATGCTTCTTCTGATGTCATATAGTAATCTCTATCGGTATCTTTTTCAATTTGTTTAACACTTTTTTTAGTATTTTTGGATAAGATATTATTTATTTTTGCACGAAGGCTAATTATTCTTTTGGCTGCTATATCAATTTCTGTTGCTTGTCCTTTTACTCCCCCCAGAGGTTGATGTATCATTATTTCACTATTTGGTAGGCAATAGCGTTTTCCTTTTTTTCCACACGATAGCAAAAATGCTGCCATCGATGCACACATACCAACACAAGTTGTTGATACATCACTTTTTATATAATTCATGGTGTCATAAATTGCCATTCCTGAGGTAATAGAGCCTCCTGGAGAGTTAATATATAGTGAAATATCTTCCTGTGATATACTATCTAAATAAAGTAACTGTGCAATTATTACATTGGCTAATTCATCATCTATTTCGCCACTTAATAAAATAATACGATTTTTTAAAAGACGTGAATATATATCATAAGCACGTTCTCCCATATTGTTTTTTTCTATGACTGTTGGAATTAACATATTAATCACCCATATATATTTTAATATAAAATGTAATTTTTATTAAAAAAACTAATCGACAAAAATTTGAGGTAATGTGGTATAATTTATGTAAAGTGTGGGTGAAATTATGGTTATAGATTCTTTAAAAGTAGGTAATTTAAGATGTAATTGTTATTTATTAAAAATAGAAAATGAAATTTTAATTATTGATCCGGGTGCAGATGCTAATAAGATTATTGAAAAAATTGGTGATGGAAGAGTCGTAGGTATAATAATAACTCATCATCACCCAGATCATGATGGTGCAGTTTATGAATTAGTTGAAAGATATAAAACGTTAGTATATGATAAAAATAATTTAATAGAAGGTAAATTTAAGATTGGTAAATTTAATTTTGAAGTTATTTTTACTCCAGGTCATAAAGAAGATTCAATTACATTATTTTTTGAAAAAGAAAAGGCAATGTTTTGTGGAGATTTTATTTTTAAAGATTGTATTGGAAGGTGTGATTTAGAGGGTAGTAGTGTTACTGATATGATTTTATCAATAAAGAAAATAAAGAAATATGATATGGATATTGTGATTTATCCTGGGCATGGGGTTACTACTACTTTAAGGCATGAAATAAATAATAATATTTATTTTAGGGATGATATAAGTTATTTTTAATATAGATTGACTTTATAGTTTCCTTTTGATATTATTATAATGCATTATTTAACATGAGGAGGGGTAATATGACTGATATTGAAATTGCTAGAAAAGTCAAGTTAAAAAAAATAGGCTTAATAGCAAAAAATCTTGGAATTAAAAAAGATGAGATAAATTTATATGGCGATTATAAATGCAAAGTAGACAATAAAGTTTACGATCGAATTAAGGAAAATCAAAATGGTAAATTAATTTTGGTAAGTGCGATTAGTCCTACTCCTTTAGGTGAAGGAAAGACAACAATGTCCATAGCAATCGCAGATGGATTGAGGAAAATTGGTAAAAAATCAATTTTGGCTCTTAGAGAGCCTTCTTTAGGTCCTGTTTTTGGAATAAAAGGCGGTGCTACTGGTGGAGGAATGGCACAAGTTGCTCCAATGGAGGATATAAATTTGCATTTTACGGGAGATATTCATGCGATTACTGCTGCTAATAATTTATTGTCTAGTATGATTGATAATCATATTTATTTTGGTAATCAATTATGTTTTGATAAGGTTGTGTGGAAACGATGCCTTGACTTAAATGATCGTCAACTTAGAGTTGTTAATACTGGGTTAAGTGATGATGATAGAATTGTTTCAAGAATTGATGGTTTTGATATTTCAGTGGCTTCTGAGATTATGGCTATTTTATGTTTATCAACAGATATTGTTGATTTAAAAAGAAGAATTGGTAATATCATTGTTGGATATAAAAAAAATGGTGAGGCTATTTTCGCTAGAGATTTAAAAGCAGAAGGAAGCATGGCAGTTTTATTAAAAGATGCTATTAAGCCAAATTTAGTACAAACTTTAGAACATACTCCGGCATTTATCCATGGTGGACCTTTTGCTAATATAGCACATGGCTGTAATAGTATTATTGCTACACGTATGGCTTTGAAGCTAGGCGATTATGTTATTACTGAAGCTGGCTTTGGTGCTGATTTGGGCTGCGAAAAATTTCTTGATATAAAATGTCGTAAATTGGGAGTGATCCCAGATTGCGTAGTTTTAGTGGCAACAGTTAAGGCTTTAAAATATCATGGTGGTGTTGGTAAGGAACATATATTTGAAAAAAATCTTGAAGCATTAGCTCTAGGCATGGATAATTTACTAAAACATGTAAATAATATTAAAAAGTTTGGTTTAAATGTTATTGTAGCTATCAACAAATATGATAAAGATTCTGATGAAGAATTAAGCTATTTAGAAGAATTTTTGTTATCTAATGGTATTTCCACTAGTGTAGTTAGTGGATGGAGTAGTGGCGGTGAAGGTGCAATAGATATCGCAAATAAAATTGTTAATTTATCTAATAATAAAAAAACTTTTAATTATATGTATAATTTAGAAGATAATATAAAGGAAAAAATAACAAAAATAGCAAAAAATATTTATTACGCACAGGGTGTAGTTTTTTCAGATACAGCACTTAAGGAAATTAAACATATTGAAAAGATAGGTTTTGCAAATTTACCTATATGTTTTGCTAAAACGCAATATTCTTTTTCAGATGATCCAAAATTACTTGACTGTCGTGCTAAATATAATATAAAAGTAAGAAATGTTGAAATAAAGAACGGTGCTGAATTTATTGTTGTTTTAACTGGAAAAATTATGACAATGCCTGGATTGCCTAAAGAACCATGTGCCGAAAAGATAGATATAGATAGTGAAGGTAATATTCTAGGATTATCATAATTGAGGTGTATTATGAAAAAAATATATATAGTTTTATCGCAAAATTATACTTTATTGTCATCAGTTATAAAAACAGTAACTAGAGAAAAGTATTCTCATGTTTCTTTATCTTTTAATAAAAATTGTACTGATATGTATTCAATGGGGAGAAAATATACGCATTTTCCTTTTATTGGTGAATTTAAACATGAAAATATATATAAAGGGGTTTTTATTTTAAATGATAATGCAGAAATTTTAATTTATGAATTAGCGGTTACTTCTAAACAGTTTGAGAAGATTAAATTATTATTAAATAAATATGGTAAAGAAAGTAGAGGTTATAATTTTTTAGGTTTAGTTTTTGCGTTATTTAATAAAAAAATTAATAGAAAAAAATATTATTGTTCTGAGTTTTTATACAAAATATTTTCTGATGATGATGTTAGCCTTTTTATAAAGACTGATAATATAGTAAAGCCAATGGATTTTTTGAAGATAGAAAATATCAGAAAAATATATGAAGGGAAGTTGGCAAAATATAGAGAACTTTGTAAATAATTTTTCTTTTAACTTTGATGGGGGTGATATTATGTTTGAATTGTGTTCTAAGTATAAACCAAGTGGTGATCAGCCATATGCAATAGAACAATTGGTTGAAGGAATTAACGAGGGTAAAAAACATCAAGTGTTACTTGGAGCAACTGGGACAGGAAAAACTTATACGATTGCTAATGTAATAAAACAGGTTAATAAACCTACTTTAGTTTTGGCACATAACAAAACATTGGCTGGGCAATTATATTCAGAATTTAAGGAATTGTTTCCTAATAATAGTGTAGAATATTTTGTATCTTATTATGATTATTATCAACCTGAAGCCTATGTTCCGAGTACAGATACGTATATTGAAAAAGATGCAAAAATTAATGATGAAATTGATGAACTTAGACATAAAGCTACTTCAAGTTTGTTATCTAAAAGAGATGTTATTGTAATAGCATCTGTTTCTTGTATATACGGTATTGGAGAAGTTGAAGAATATAAGAAAAAAATGTTGACATTAAATAAAGGGGATATTATTGAGAGAAATAAGGTTTTAGAAAAATTGGTTGAAATGTTATATGAAAGAAGTCAATTCGATTTAACAAGAGGTTCTTTTAGGGTTAGGGGTGATGTTGTTGAACTAATTCCAGCTTATGAAAGAAAAAACGGTGTAATGATAGAATTTTTTGGTGATGAAATAGATAGAATTTGTGAATTTGATGTTGTTACTGGAGCAATATTAAAGGAAAAAAAGACAATTTCTATTTTTCCAGCTTCACACTTTGTTACTAGTGATGATAAATTAAAGATTGCTGTAGATAGAATTAAGGATGAGCTTGAGGTGCGTAGAAAATATTTTATTGAAAATAATAAATTATTAGAAGAGCAAAGATTACGTGAAAGAGTAAATTATGATATGGAAATGTTACTCGAAACGGGTTTTTGTAGAGGAATAGAAAATTATTCTAGGCATTTAGCACTTAGAAGTGAAGGAGAGACTCCGACGACATTAATGGATTTCTTTCCCAAAGATTTTTTACTTGTTGTTGATGAATCTCATGTGACTTTACCGCAAGTAAAAGGAATGTATAATGGTGATAGGGCAAGAAAAATGAATTTGGTTGATTATGGTTTTAGATTACCAAGTGCTCTTGATAATAGACCATTAAAATTTGAAGAATTTGAAAAAAAGATTAATCAAGCAATTTATGTTAGTGCAACACCCGGTGATTATGAATTAAATCTTGTTAATAATTTTTGTGTTGAACAAATAATTAGGCCAACAGGTTTATTAGATCCTTTAATAGATGTTAGAAGTAGTAAAAATCAAATTGACGATTTAATTAGTGAAATAGAGACTCGTAGGGAAAATAATGAAAGGGTTCTTATTACTACTTTAACAATTAAAATGGCAGAAGAGCTTACAAATTATTTAAAGGATGTCAATATAAAAGTTGCATATTTGCATAATGAGATAAAAACTTTACAAAGATTAAAAATTATTAGAGATCTAAGATTGGGCGTTTATGATGTAGTTGTTGGGATAAATTTGCTTAGAGAGGGAATTGATATTCCTGAGGTATCTTTAATTGCAATTATGGATGCTGACAAGCAAGGATTTCTTAGAAGTAGTAGAAGTTTAATACAAACAATTGGTAGATGTGCTAGAAATGCAAATGGAAAAGTTATTATGTATGCAGATTTAATTAGCGAATCAATGCAAATTGCTATTGATGAGACCGCAAGAAGGAGAAAGATACAGGAAGAATATAATAAAAAATATGGTATAGTACCTAAGACCATTATTAAGGAAATTCGTGATCTTATTTCTAGTGAGGATATTGATTCTAAAAAGAAAAGTAAACGAGAGTTAAGTTCTCGTGAAAAAGCTAATTTATTAGAAAAGTTAACTAAAGAAATGAAAACAGCTGCTAAAGAACTTGATTTTGAAAGAGCAATGGAACTTAGAGATATAATTTTTGAGATGGAAAGTGAATAGTTATGTAAATTTTAATATAGTAATATTATTATATTAAAAAAGAATAATGAATTTTATTAATCGTCATTATTCTTTTTTTATGAATTTTAGTATTTTTATAAAATTTATATTATTTTTAAATTTATGTTATATTATAGACATAATTTATGAAATATTTAAAAATTATAATTTTATATCATTATATAATTGCACTATAGCTCCATCAATAGGTAAATTAGTGATACTATCAGTAATAATACCATAAACAATATTATTATTTGTATTAATAGGTTTAGCTATTAAATCAATATTAACAGCTCCATTATTTGTTATTATAAGTGGAACATCTTCACTTAACATATACCCATCTTTTACTGTTGCAATAATATATGTACCAATAGGTAAATTTCCAATTGTATATTTACCTTTACTATCTGTTAGTGTGTGTTGATATGGTATTCCATCGGATGTAAAAACTTTTACTGTAGCACCAGTTAGTGGTGGGTCTGATAGAGTGCCGTCATAAACTGTACCATAAACGCTACCATTATTGTAAATTTCGTTTTTTTCAAGATTTAGATTTATGTTTTCTTCATTATTATTTAATATAAATTTTTTTGAAACGTTAAGTTTCAAATTATAATCATTCATTTTTCACCTCTTCAATATAATATATAAAATTTTATATAATATAATATTATTTGCTTATTTTTTATATTAAATAATTAATTAATCTATATATTAATTGTTATTTATATAGGTGATTATAAATTTTGCTTTTTGTAATTCTCAATACTTATTTTTGTTTAGATATGTTTAAAATTATACCAATACTTGTCATTGATACTAGTAAACTGGATCCACCATATGATAAAAATGGCAGTGTGACGCCTGTAACTGGAATCAATCCAATTACGACCATGAGATTTAATATTGTTTGAAAGGCGATACTAAATGATATTCCAAAAGACAAAAATTTAGCAAAGTTATCTTCTTTTATGAGTGAAATAGATATTCCTTGTTTGATAATGTTTATAAATAGTAATGAAACAATTAATACGCCAGCAAAACCTAGTTCTTCACTTATTATTGAAAATATAAAGTCTGTTTGTGGTTCTGGTAGATAAAAATGTTTTTGAATAGAATTACCAAGCCCCATACCAAGTATTCCTCCAGGGCCAATTGCATATAATGACTGTATTATTTGAAAACCACTTCCTAAGGGATCGGACCAGGGATTTAAAAATGAAGTTATTCTTTCTAATCTATATGGAGCAATAATTATTAAAATAATAATGCCTAATAAACCAATAATACCAATTTTTATAAAAAAATTTATGTTAACACCAGAAGCAAATAGTAGACAGATGCAAGTCATTACCAATATTACTCCAGTGCCAAAATCAGGTTGGAGCATAATTAGTCCAAATATCAAAATAATAACTATAAGGATAGGTAACACAGAGCTTTTGACATCTTTAATTTTATTATTACTTAAATATTTTGATGTAAATATTATTATTCCTAATTTGGCAAATTCGCTTGGCTGGATACCAAATGAGCCAATTCCAAACCAACTTCTCGATCCATTTCTAATTGTTCCTATCCCTGGAATTAATACTAATACTAGTAAGATTATGCAGATAAATAATATTTGATTACTGTATTTATAGTATATATGATAGTTTATTTTTGCTACTAGATACATTATTAGATATCCAATTAATAAAAACATGGCTTGTGATTTAAGATATTTGTACGGGTCATTATATTTATATTCTGCCCATACAGTTGAAGAAGAATATATCATTAATAGACCAAATAAAGATAAAATAATTACAGAAATTATTAAGCTTTTACTTATTTTTTTCATATTATCATCCTTATTAAAATATATGCTTTTTTACATAAAAAAACACATCATTGATGTGTTATAGCCATACGCCATATATTAACGCAAGTAAGCATAATATGAATCCGGCAATCCAAAACAATTTAACAATATCTGATTCTTTCCATCCTAATCTTTCAAAGTGATGGTGAATAGGTGTCATTAAAAAAACTTTCTTTTTTAAAAGGACAACAGATGTTATTTGAATGATGACAGATAAGGTTTCTATTACAAATACTCCACCAATAACTGCTAATGATAATTCGTGATTAGTTAAAATTGCAACGGTAGCTAAGGTAGCGCCTAATGTTAAGCTTCCAGTATCGCCCATAAAAACTTTTGCAGGCGTTGTATTATATACTAAAAATCCCATTATTGATCCTACTAGAATAAAGCAAAATATACCAATATCTTGATATCCTTCAATCCAGTAACTTCCCCATGAAATTAATCCAAATGATAAAAATGATATTGCAGATAATCCTCCTGCTAATCCATCTAAACCATCTGTTAAATTGACAGCATTTGAAGCTCCTACTAATAAGAAGAGAATAAAGACACCATAAAACCAATCTAAATTCCATTTAATATTAAGTAATGTAATTTCTAATACTGAACTTGCATTGGTGTATTTTCGATATAAAATGTAGAATATTAAGGCTACAATGAATTGTAAAATTAACTTTTGAATTTCTGTTAAACCTTTATTATGATTTTGTTTAATGCTTAAATAGTCATCAAGAAAACCAATCAAACTATATGAAATAAATACGAATAGTACAATTAAAAGATTAACAGAGAATTCAATTTTATTAGTAACTATCAAAATAATAGTAGTAATGATTGTTGGAAGTATGAAAATCAATCCACCCATTGTTGGAGTTCCAGATTTTCTCAAATGATTTTCAACATATATATTAATTTTTTGTCCTGCTTTAATTTTTTTTAACAATGGGATCAATATTAGTCCAAAGGCGGTTGATAGTAAAAATCCAATCATTAAAGCAAGCAATGATTTTGTTAATGTTAGCATAAATCACTTCCTTTATATAAATATTATATCATAAAAAGATTTATCATATTTAAAATTGTATGTACTTTACATGTTATTGTCAATTACCTAAGTATATTTTTATTGTTGAATTTACTGGTAAAATTGTGCCTGTACTTGGAGAAATTGATTTTATGACATTACCACTTCCAGAATAATTGACAGTAAAATCTTTTAATTCTTTTTTGGCATCATTTATTTCCATTCCAAGGACATTTGGTATGGTGGCATATTTTGTATCATACCAATTATATACTTTATCTAAAGTGTATTCTGATTTTTCTATTTCTAATGATTCTATAATATCCATCATGATATTTTTTGCAATCGGAGCTGAAACAGTTCCGCCATATTGAGTTATACCTTTTGGATTATCTATTGCTACATATACAACAGCTTGGGGATTGTCTGCTGGTAAAAAGCCGATGAATGATAAAATATAATTTCCTGTCATATATATACCATTATTTACTTTTTGCGCTGTTCCTGTTTTCCCACCAACACGGTATCCTTCAATATAAGCATTTCTACCTGTCCCATATGCAACTACTGTCTCTAGGGCCATGCGAACGGTTTCACTTGTTTCACTAGATATTACTTTTCTGACCATTTGAGGTTTATTTTCGACGATGACTTCATTAGTGTTTGGTTCAACTATTCTTTTTACTATATATGGTTTGTATAGAGTTCCTCCATTAATTGCAGCACTAACAGCTGTTATTTGTTGTATTGCTGTAACACTTATTCCCTGACCAAAAGCAGTTGTTGCAAGCTCAACAGGCCCGACATTGTTAATATTAAACAATATACCAGAGGATTCACCATTTAAATCTATTCCTGTTTTATTTCCAAAACCGAAATTGTTTATATATGAAAATAATTTTTCTTTTCCTAACTTATTTCCTAAAGAAACAAATCCTGGGTTGCTTTGTGTCAACACAGCAACACTTTAGAGCCGAAGTTTGCCTTGCACAAGCAAGGTTTTTGGCTGTCAAACTTTTAATTTGGTTATTTTCATTCATATCTAAATCTATATC
>CALVON010000030.1 GCA_944350315.1 uncultured Bacilli bacterium
TATTAGATGAATATTCACTTGAACAAATAGATGGTAGTCAAAGCATTAATGATATTTTTAAACATATTGCTGGCAAAGTAAATGCAAAAATGAAAGAAAAAGAGGATATAGAGAGGTAAGAAGATGATAGATTTAGGAAAAATTCAGAAAGAAATATATCAAAATAAAGTAGATAAGGGATTTAATGTAACAGATATTAATAAAGAATTTTGCTTAACATATGGAGAAGTATCTGAAGCATATGAAGCATGGAGAAAAAAGAAAGATGATTTAGGAGAAGAACTAGCTGATGTAGCTATATATTTATTAGGATTATCAGAAATTTTAAAAATTGACTTGGAAGATGAAATACTAAAGAAGGTTTATAAAAATTCAAAGAGAGAATATAAAATCATTGACGGAGTAAATACGAGGATAAAAGAATATGAAAAAAAATAATATATATCTGGCTACAAAATTATTTAGTTTTTATGATAGATATGCTTCAACAAATATGTATGAGTCTATTTTAAAGAGTGAAAAATATAAAGATGCGAATATTTATTTACCTTTTAGAGATAGCAATATGAAAGTTAGTAATATAGGTGATGTCTCTAAGAATATATTTGATGCAGATATAAATTCGTTGAAAAAAACAGATGTATTCATTTGCAGAATTGATGGGTTATCTTATGATGCAGGAATAGGTTTTGAACTTGGATATTGTTTAGGACAAGATTGTTTATTATATGTATTTAGTACAGATTTTATTAGAGTAAAAATCTTTAATCATAAATTCATACTTACTAATATTGTTGACAAAGTTTCTAATTCATTTTATTATGACTACACAGACAATAGCAAACTAAGATATGAAGATAATCTAAAAGATAATATTGTTAAATTTACAAATTTTGTTTCAAATAAAATTGACCAAAACAATTTTAAGTTTACAAACAGAAGAGAAAATAATAAAAAGTATGATATTTTTATAGATTTTTGTGGGCAAAAGTATGATTGGTGCAAAAACAGGGAAAGATATGAAAGAATTATCACATATGTATTTTGGAAAGAATGGTTCATACTTACCATCATTACTTGTAGGCATAACACAAATTGGTTGGTATGGTGTAGGAATATCAATGTTTGCAGTACCTGTTGCAAATATTATTTTTCCAAATAATATGTTTGTCTTATACTCATTGATAGCATTATTTGGAGTATTTATGACTATATCAACTTTTATTGGTATAGACTCAATTACTAAAGTAAGTTATTTAGCGGTAACAATTATTTTGCTATTTGGGTGTATATCTATAATCTATGCATTCAATAGACAATCAATAGATATAATAACTTCATTTGGAAAAGGAGATAAAATTAACATTTTAGTAGGATTAGAAATGGTAATTGGTTCATATATTAGTGGAGCTATAACAACACCAAACTTTTCCAAGTATGGTAAAAATCCTAAATTTATTGCTATAATATGTTTTTGTGCTTTTTTATTAGGAAATGGTTTAATGATTATATTTGGTGCATCAAGCAATATACTAGTAGGTGGAAGTGATATTTTTAATATATTTACATATTTTGGATTCGAAATATTAGGAATAGTTGTTCTTGGATTAAATATTTGGTCATCTTGTGATAATGGATTATATTCTGCTGGATTAGAATTTGAAAATATTTTTAAAGTTAGTCATAAAAAAATCATCCTATTTTCAGGATTTGCAAGTACAATATTTTCTTATTATTTATACAATAATTTTGTTGATTTTTTGTCAATAATGAATTACTTACTTCCACCAATTGGAGTAGTATTAATCATAAATTATGTTACAAAGAATGATTATTCAAATAAGAATATAAATTTTATAAATTGTATGGCTGTTATTATTGGAGGAATTTCAGCATACTTTTTAAAGTTTGGAATATCTTCAATAAATGTAATTATAGTTACAAGTTTTATAACGATAGCTGGAAGCTGTATTAATAATAAAATAAGAAATAAAGGTGGTAGTGAAAATTATGAAAATAAGTGAATTGAATGATGAATATGATAAATTACAATTACAATACGGAGCAAAAGAATTAACATCTATATACAATGGAGGATGTACTGATAACCCAGATATTTGCTTTGTTTTTATGAATCCTACTGGAAAAAATGTTGCATCAGATCCCAATTGGAAAGGTAGAAGGTCTCCGTGGATTGGAACTAAAAATATATGGAAATTATTTTATAGAATTGGATTACTTGACGAAAGAATATATGAAGAAATTCAAAGAAGAAAACCACAGGAATGGGATGAAAAATTTGCTGACTTAGTATATGATGATGTAGAACAGCATAAATATTTCATAACTAATCTTGGAAAATGTACTCAAGTTGATGCAAGAGTATTACCAAATTCAGTTTATAGCCAATATCTTGATTTATTATGCAAAGAAATTGAAATAATTAATCCCAAGATAATTATAACTCTTGGAAACCAAGTTAGTTCTATTGTATTAAATAAAAATATATCAGTATCACAATGTAGAAAGCAAAGTTTTTCAAGAAATATTGCAGGGAAGAATTATAGCGTATATCCTGTTTATTATCCTATTGGAAATGGAATGATGAATATAGATAAAGCAATAGAGGATTTAAATTACATTATAAGAACAAATTTTAAAAGTCAAAAAGATATGGATGATTATGAGAGATAATTTTACAGGTAGCTCAAAACTACCTGTAATTTATTATTATATAATCATCCCTACAAATTACAATAAGTAAAGTAGGTAATAAAGTTGAAATTATCTACTCTTTATTATATAATGCTAACAAAAGATAGTAATTTGTATAGGAGGTATATTGTATGTTAATTACAGGAATTTTAATTACAATAGTTGCAATTTTTATGATTTTAGTTCCTCAATTTTTTATGAGACTTAAAAGCCCTAGAAT
>CALVON010000031.1 GCA_944350315.1 uncultured Bacilli bacterium
TTGAAAGAGGATTTATTAGAGCAGAAGTTATGAGTTATAATGATTTAATAGATTGTGGAAGCGAGTTAAAAGTTAGAGAAAGTGGAAAAATGCGACTTGAAGGGAAAGATTATGTAATGCAAGATGGTGATATATGTCATTTTAGGTTTAATGTATAATTAATGCTATTCGTAATTATTTTAACTTTTATAAACTAATGTATTAATATATTTGATACTAATAAAAAATCGGGCAAATTTTTATCGCTCGATTTTATAAATTTTTTCTAAGTTATAATAATTATATCATTAGTAAACCCAAGTAAAATTATGTCATTATTGGAATAATAATGCTGATAATATTGAAAAAATCGATAATATTAATATAATACTTACTCCAATAATTTTAGAATAGTTTTTGTTTTTTCCAAATTTTATATTAGGTACAAATAAATTTTCCACTTGAGGAACGATAATATCTTTTGTTTCCTTTTTTTCACATACAAAGTCGCCTTTAGTATCAATTATAAATCCGTATGCTATATCTCTAAATAATACATATAATGGTTGAATTGGTTTCCAATTTCCACAATATGCTAAATCATCTAAATCTAATTTATCATCAAACCCATACTCAATTCCTTTACGAGTTACCCAACCAATTACAGTTAATTCGGTATTTGTTAAATATATTTTTATATATGTATCATAAAAACTCTGCATTGCCATGAAACTATTAAGTTTTAAAACTTTTTCATCATTATAATATGTTTGTATAAATCTATTATAAATTAAATAGTTATTTAATATTATATTTACTTCTTCTGGCGGACGGTTTATTTTAAAGTTTAAAAATTGCCTAGATGATCCAGTAATAATCGGTTTTATTGGCTCTTTTTTTTCTGCCAAAGTATTTTTATCATTTTCCCTTTTTCCAGCGAAGCCATAAAGTGAAATCATTCTATATAATAAAATAAGGACAATAAATAGAAAGCACATCCCCGGAGCATTTTCATATCCAGTATCCTGAAAATAGATAAGTAATATAAATAAACCAAGTACAAACCAACTTGATAAATAAAACATATATGAACTAAATCTTTGCTTTTTATCCATACTGATATAATCATTTGCTGATTTAATCATTTCTAAATATGAATTGTTTTTAATTGTTATGAATGCCATTCCTCCCAAAGAAAATAAATATGCACATAATGCGGTTAGTGAATAAATAGGAATTTTTGGCGTTTTACCTTTTTTTAATAAATTATATAAATAATATACATTATTTATTGTGAATATTGAAATTATATAAAAAATTGTAAAATAACCCAATAATAAATAACCGTCCGTGTCATTAGGAACTATTATAAATAAACTGGCAACATATACAATAGTTTCTAACAAATGCAATAAATTAAAGTATTTTTTCATTTCTCCTCCTTCCATTATAATTTTACCATATTTTTAGCATATTAGTTTATTTTTTTTTAATATTTTGATTCTAGCTTTTCTTTAAATTGTAATTTCTTAATAAATAATGGTTTGTTAACTTAAGGGTGAAGTAAATAATAATTTTTTTTAATTTATATTTAAATAATTTTAAATGTTTAAGTTTAATTGCTTTTCTTTTATATAATTATAAAATCATTGCTTGTCAAAGAATTAGAAAAAAGTTTGATAGTGATGTTCCTGTAATTAAATATAATAAAAAAACTGCTAGTTGTGCTTATTGAATTATTACCTAAATAACATAATAACAATTTAATCATCTGCAGTTTTGTATGACTTTTTACAACTTTATTATCATTTAAAAATAATTGAATATTCATATGGATTAATACCATTATTAAGGACATAAGGTCTTAAATGATAAAACATCTAAAATAATATAATTTTTTATAATTTAACTAATTTAGCTATTATTTAATTCAATTGCTAAATTCATAATAAACATTAAAATGGTCATTCCAATTAAAATAAAGTTAAATACTCTACCTATAGTTGATAAATTCCTATTTGTCAAATCTCCTCTTCTTGCAAACTCAAATCCCAAAGCAACAATAACTACTGCAATATACGTATTTAATCCAATAAACCAATACCAAATAATAGCAATAACTGGTAAAATAATTGATAAAATTGCCCATTTTTTCATGTTTGGAGTAAGTGCTTTATTAATATTGTTAGAATCCAAACTACCATTTGAGTTATTGATTTGTTGATTATTTATATTATTTGTTGTTTCTTGCAGATGATTATTTTCTAATGGTGATCCACAATTTTTACAAAAGCGATCATCTATTTGATTAGAATAACCGCATTTAGAACAATTCATTCTTTTCACTCCTTCCTATTGTAATAATTATAGCACAATTTAATTAATTAACATATAAAAAAATTGTTCTTTACATTAAACTTTTTTTTTGTTATAATACCTTACAGAGCGGAAAGCTCCTTGCCTGAATAAGGCCATTAGACCAAAAGGAGGTGTGAATATAAAAAAATATGAAATTATGTTCATAGTAAGACCAGACATTGATGAAAATACAAGAAATGAAAGTGTTAAAACTTTAGAGAAAAGCTTGACTAGTAATAAGGCTACTATAACTTTATCTAAAGAATTAG
>CALVON010000032.1 GCA_944350315.1 uncultured Bacilli bacterium
AAAATTATAGTCATACAAATTTAAGATACATGCGTCAATTTTATTTGTTATTTCCAATTTATCACTCAGTGAGTGATAAATTAACTTGGACTCATTATCGCTATTTATTGCCTATAAAAAACGAAAGCGAAAGAAACTATTACATCAATCAAGTTGTACTAAATAATTTATCAGTTAGAGAATTAAGAGAGTTAATTAAAAGCAAAGCTTATAATAGATTGTCTTTTAAAGATAAAGAAAATATAACTTTAATTGAAAATAATAACAAGAATAATTTAACTATTGAAGATATGATTAAAGATCCTATACTTATTAAAGTAGATAGTAATGTAAATAAGTTAGATGAAAAAGCTTTACATAAATATATTATTAGTATGTTAGAAAATAGATTTTTAGAATTAGGTACTGGCTTTACTCTTGCTGGTCATGAATATAAAATTATGATTAATAATCATACTTATAAAATAGATTTATTATTTTTTAATGTAAATTTAAATTGTTATATTGTAGTTGAATTAAAGACTAAAGAATATAATCCTAAAGATATTGGACAATTACAGTTTTATGTTAGTTATGTAGATAAAAATTTAAAACTTAAAAATCATAATAAAACAATTGGTTTATTAATAGTTAAGAAGAAAGATAAATATGTCATAGAATATGTAACTAATGAAGATATATATGTTACTACTTATAAATTAATAGTATAGTTTCTCGTTTTATAATTTATAAAAATTTATTTTTTACTATAACTTAAAAAGACGTATCTTTATAATATGTTTGATTTTTACTTGTTGGTGTATTTGGGAAAGCCATCTTAACTACTCCATTGTCTATAGCGGGTATTAAATAATTTTTTCTAAATGAAATACGAGATTTCATATTAAGTAATTTCATAAGTTCAGTAGTTGTGTAATTAATATTGGGTTCCATAACATCTAATAATTTTTTTACATACGAACTTATATGGTTTATCTCTAGATTTATATTTTCTATTAATCCATCTAAACTATCATCAATCATATATAGCATAAATTCAATAAATTCAGTTGACTCACCTATTTTATTACAATTTTCTATAACTTTATAATAATCTTCTTGATATTTTTTTATTTGGGTTTCTATCGGAACATATTCAAATAAACCCTCCCAATTTGAAAGAATAACATTTTGCCAAAGTCTAGCTGTACGGCCATTTCCATCTTCGAAGGGATGAATAAATACAAATTCATAATGAAATATTGAAGATAATATTAAAGGATGTATTGTATTATGGTTAGATTTCATCCAATTAAATAAACATTTCATTAAGTCATCCACTTGTTCAGGTGGAGGACATACATGAATACAATTACCTTCACTATCAAAAACCCCTTCATTGCATTTTCTAAAATTACCAGCATCTTTTACTGTTAAGTAAGTTAGTATTCTGTGCAATTTTTTTAGATCACTTAAAGAATAAGGATTTACTTCTTTTATTTTTACATAAGCATTATAAGCATTTTTTACTTCTTGTATTTCTTTTTTTGGCCCTATTACTATTTTACCATCAATTACGTCTTTTACTTGATCAAAAGATAGGCTATTTGCTTCTATTGCTAATGATGAATGAATAGATTTAATTCTATTATTTCTTCTTAAAACTGGCATTTTATTTAAATCCTTATAATTATCTAGTTTACCAATCTTTTTCATGATAGATGATGCTCTATCTAGTATTGTATTTGTAATAGTAAATGGTGGTACATAATTACTCAATTCAAACACCTCATTTTATATAATATTATTGTACCATTTTAATTATTTTTAGTCAACTATCTTGTATGTTTTCTTGTATTTTTTCTTGTATGTTGTAATTTATTTATTTTCATTCCTAAAAATTAATATTTTTTCATGTTTTAGGAATAGAATATATATATAAATTCTTTTAATATTAGCCTTTAATTTAACCCTTTATAACACCACTACAGCTTCATTATAAATTATTAGTATTATTTATCATATTACCTTATTATGTCTTTTAAAATGAATATTAGACTATAAAAAACTATTATTCTTGAATAAGTTCATATATTCCTGCAAATAAAAAGTATATGAATTAGATGGATATTCATATTTAACAATATCATCTAATTCATATACTAATATAAAATTAATATTTAAATTTCTAACTCTATTTAATACTTTATCTAATACTTTAGAAGGAAATCCTACATGATAGTTAGTAAAACTATAACCAGTTAAGAAATGGATGATTAAAGGATCCCCATAAAAAGCATTCCAAAAGTTACCACTTTTAACAAATACTATATAATCTTTATATCTTCCTTTAACTACATAATATTTTTGTTTCATCTTTCATTTCCTCCAAAAAAATTAGCAATTGCCACTTGCCCTACCGGACATTGCGGCAAAAATGAAGAGTCATTTTACGTCACACTCACTACACTCCTCCTTGAAGTGTCGCTTTTATTCCATTTAAAGTCATCCGACTTTCTTATGTCCGGACAAATTTTGTCTCAATTTCTATGATATTAAAAAAGGCATTTTTCTAGGTTAGAATTATGCCTTTTATTTCTCTTATAGGTATTGTACAACCTAATTGATATAATCAATTATATAAATTAACAATAAAGGTGGTTGTACAATGTCTAAATCTTATAATAAAAATTTATCTTTGTCTAGTCCTAATTTAAATATTTTTAATAATTTATTAAATAAATCTCTTTCTTATGCTAATTATCTTCCTCTTCCTTTTC
>CALVON010000033.1 GCA_944350315.1 uncultured Bacilli bacterium
CAATGTTTACTTGGAATGCCAATATTAAAAGATTCAATGAATGATGATATTTTAGAAGGATGTTTAAATGTTTATATTAAAGAACTTTATCCTAAAATTGAAGGAATTATAGAAACATATAAAAATATAGATTTCAAGGAGAAATATTTATAATGGATAATAGAAGTAAAAAGTTTATTTTTATTCCATTTTGTTTAATGGCACAAGCATATCAAGCTCAGGGAATAGTGAAATATGAATGGAAAAGTTCGATAAGACCATTTATGGATTTAATTCTTGATCATGATATCAATATTATTCAAATGCCTTGTGCAGAAACAGAATTTAAGAATAGTTTAATTCGTGAACCTAAAGGGATTACTAAATACAATACTAAAGAGTTCAATGAGCATTGCAAGACTTTAGCTAATAAAGTTACTAATCAAATAAAAAATTTAATAGAATCAAATTATGAGATAGTAGCAATATTGGGAATAGAGCAGTCGCCATCTTGTTGTGTAAATTATATATATACAAATAAAGGAATGGAAAAAAGAATGGGGCTGTTTATGCAAGAATTATATGAAAATACAAAAGAATTAAATATTCCTATAATAGGTATAAATAGAAAATATATAAATAAATCTTTAACAGAGTTAGAAAAATTACTAGACAGTTAAAATTAAAACATTATAGTAGATATTATGAAGTAGTCAGTTGCACAAATACATATTAAAACTAATTAGACATAATATACAAACTAGTCACGTTGAATGTGTTTCAGTATTACATCTTAAAATAAACTAAACTTCTGCTAGAGATGATTCAACTTTTAATTTATTGAGTTTTTATTGATTAGGTTATAAACTTAATTAGAAGGAGGAAAGTTTAAGATGAAGAAAGGAAAAATTATTTTTGGTATTATTTTAATAATAATTCTAGGTCTGTTAATATTTGGATTTGTTAGATATTTAGATAATAAAGGAGAGGAAATAGATACTAAAACTGATGCTCAAAAGTTTGTATCTGAATATACTAAGGTTTCAATAGACAATGTCTTTGTTTATAAGAATGTAGATGAAATTATAAAAATATTAGAACATGGTACAGGTATAGTATATTTAGGTTTTCCAGAATGCCCTTGGTGTCAGGAATATGTTTATTATCTAAATGAGGTAGCTAAAGAAAATGGAGTAAAAAAAATATATTATTTTAATATTTTAGAAGATAGAAATGATAATACTGAAAATTATTTAAAAATAGTAGATTTATTAAATAATTATTTACAATATGATGAAGAAGGAAATAAAAAAATTTATGTTCCAGCAGTAATAGCTATTAAAGATGGTAAAATATTAGGTTTTGATGATGAAACAGCTTGGAATACAAAAGGCTATGAAACACCTGAAGAATACTGGAAAAATGAGGATTTAGAAGGATTAAAAAATAAATTCATTAAAATGTTTAAAGATATTGAACAAAATGTATGTACTGATTGTAATAGATAATGGGGTGTTAATCTAAATATTATAAATAGTTAGTTGCACCAAAACATATCATAATGAACTAAATATAATATATAAACAAAGTATATAGAGATTGTTTGTTTATTAAACTTATATTAAATTTTATAAAATAAAAAAGAACTATACAATATATGATAAATAGATGTTTTAGTATTATATATTTTTTACATACAAGTTATAGTTGTATGAGTGTTTTAACATAATATAAATTTCTATTTATCAAATATATAATAGTTTTTTTATTTTGATAAAGTATAAATACTAAATAATTGAATTGGTATGATATAATGGACATAGATGGCGAAATTATGTTTTTGCCTAAAATAAAATTTAGAGATATGACTTTATAAGAGAATATAGACGTATAAAAACTGTCTAAAAAAGTTGACAATCTATTTTAAAATAGATAAATATAATCCCGAGATATTTAAACAAAGATTTTATAGGCGAAATAATATGTATGGAGATGAATTCTCGCATAATTTGTTTTTAAGAAATTACTCTAGTCCTGTATATGGATTTGAAGATATGCGCCAGTTTCAAAAAGCAAGAAAGTAATAAAATAAATTATAATTTAGGGGAATGATATAATGAATAAATTAGTTTTACTTATATTAATGTTTATAATAACTTTTTTATCAACAGAAATATTTATGATACTTGATTATAAATATGATATTAGAATAAAATATTTCTCATTTGTAGCAAAGAATAAAATATTATTTTATATATTTCTTATTCTTTGGATTATTATATTAGTACCTATTATATTGGTATGTAATAATTATTATATTTTTTTAATACTTGTTTTATATTTAACTTTATTTTTAAATTTTTATCATAGGATAAGAAGTTGGAGATCTGCATATAAAGTATATATTGAAAATATTGATTTATTAAAAAAATCTAAAGAGAAAATTAAAAATAAAAAAAAATAAAAAAGTATATTATGAAAACTTATTTATATTTAAACGAATTGGTTATGGTGTACAAAAACATATATACATTAAATATAAATACGTAAACTAATATAATTAGAGAATAATTCTTAGATGGATATATATGAAAAACAAATTAATATTATATATTAGTGTTTTTATATTAAGTCTTTTATTTATAATAATTGATAGATTTTTTGTAGTAAAAATGTATGGATGGCTTGAATTTATTTTATTAATATTTTCAATTGTTACCTTAATGTTTAGTATTTTGAAGTTGTATCATTTAATTAATATGCCAATGCAATTAAAAAGCATTTTACTAATAGTTTTTATTCTTTTTACATCGAGTTTTTTTTATAATAAGTATTGATTATAAAAGATATAAAAATTTATATGATCCATTATTTAATATTGGCTATGAAGTAAAAATGGATTATAATATGAATATATATACTGGAGATGTATATATGTGTAGAAGTATATTCTATTTATTAAATATTAAAATTAGTGAAATTAATATTAATAATAGATAGAATGATTGCAATATTATAATAATACTAAATTAAAAAAAATTATAAAAAAATGTAAATTTTTGATACAATATATTTAATTGAGATGTTTTAATATAAAAAAATATTAGCATTATTAAAGGAGTATGTATGGAAAAAATATATAATAAGTTAGTAAGAGATAATATACCTGATATTATTGAAAAAGATAATGAGATTCCTGTTACTAGAATATTATCACTAGATGAATATAGGGTAGAGTTATATAAAAAATTAAAAGAAGAATGTAATGAACTTATATCTGCAAAAGGAAGAGAAAATATTTTATGTGAAGCGGCAGATGTTTTTGAAGTATTAAAGTCAATTGCGGAATTAGAAGATATGAGTATAGATGATGTTATGGAAACATCGAAGCACAAGAGATTAAAAAGAGGTGGTTTTTCTAAAAGAATATTTTTAATTAAATC
This sequence comes from uncultured Bacilli bacterium, assembly GCA_944350315.1. Taxonomy (GTDB): domain Bacteria; phylum Bacillota_I; class Bacilli_A; order RF39; family UBA660; genus RUG705. The sequence continues at coordinate 3,423 of CALVON010000033.1, forward strand.
AATGAAAAAGAATTAGGATGTGTAAAATGATGAGAAAAATTAAGATGGATGATTATGAGCTTAGAATAATAATTAGGGCATTGAATGAAATGCGTAATCAGTTGATAAGAGAGAAAAAAGATACAGATGTAATTGATGAACTATTATTAAAATATATTGATATATTAGAAAAATAATAATGAAATATTTTTAGATTGGAGTAAATTATTGTGAAGAAATTTGGAATTATAGAAATAGGAAGTAGTAATACAAAGACACATATATATGAAAATGGTAAGGTTATATATGAAGATAATACTACAATTGAATTTAAGAAAAATTATAAAAATAATAATAAAATAATATTAGAAGATTTAGAAATATTATATAAAATTATAGAAAGAGCTCTTGAATATACTTTAAATATTAATATTTATGGATGTAGTATATTTAGAAATATAACAAAAGATGAATTTGATAAGATAAATGATATTATATATAATAAATTTAATTTAAAAATAGAACTGGTTAGTCAAGAAGATGAAGCATATTATACGGCTTTAGGGTGTTATAGTAATATAGACTATAGAGATAATATGTGTATATTTATTGGTGGCGGTGGTTCGGTTGAACTTATTTTTGTAAAAAATAAAAAGATTGTTGACAAGAAATATTATGATTTTGGAGTTGTTGATGTAACTAATCAATATGAAAGTTTAAAAAGTGATATTCCGGATGTTACTTTTGATGAAGTATATAATTATGTAGATAATCTTATGGGAGATATAGATATTATGGCTGATGTTTTAGTATTAGCAGGTGGTGACCATTTTTATTGGTATAATAATGCTAAATATAAATTATTTGAAAATGATTTGTATGACAGTGTTGATCAGGAGTATATGTTACCAGTTGATGTGAGTGATAAGTATGATAGGGATTGTTTCTTTAAATCATTAGGTGAAATAAAGAATAATAGCGATAATCCTAAATGGTTTGATGGAGCTAGAGCAATGAAGGTAGTAACTAATGTAGTATCACATAAAATAAATGCTAAATATATTATTCCTACTAAAATAAATATGGAAAATGGATTAAAAAATAAAATTATGAGTGAATAGTTTATTTAAGGTGATAAAATGTACTAGTATAAGGAAATGGCTAAATATTATGATATTTTTTATAGTAATAAGTCATATAATAAGGAAGTTAAATTTTTAATAGATTTAATATCTTCTAAAATTGGAATTATGATGAGATTACTTCTAGAGAGTATACAAAAATTAATTATATAATCAATGATAAATCTTATCATGATACTCATGAATTATTGATTTATAAGATTGATAAGATAAAAGAAATATTAAATAAATATAACTTAAATTATAATTTATATGAGAATTATTCATTTAGTGATGCAAATAAGATGAGTAAAAATATTGAGATAGTTATTAATAAATAGATGTGTATTTTTTACACATTTTTTCTTTTAAGTAACTTAGTTGTAACTTTGTATATCATATAATTGATTTGTAATGAGAGGAGTAGATATATGGAAATTTTGAGAGTTGAAAATTTAACTAAAGTATATGGAAAAGATACTACTAAAGTTGTTGCTTTAGATAATGTTTCTTTTTCCGTAGAAAAGGGTGAATTTGTAGCTATTGTTGGAGCATCAGGTAGTGGTAAATCAACTTTACTACATTTAATCGGGGGAGTTGATAGGCCAACTTCTGGAAAAGTTTTTATTGATGGGAAAGATATTTTTAAATTTGATGATGATAAATTAGCTATTTTTAGAAGAAGGCAGGTAGGATTAATATATCAATTTTATAATTTAATACCAATATTAAACGTAGAAGAAAATATTTGTTTACCTTTGTCTTTGGATAATCGTGAAATAGATAGGGAAAAACTAAATGATATGTTAAAACTTTTAGGATTACAGAATAGAAAAAATCATCTTCCTAGTGAACTTTCTGGAGGTCAGCAACAAAAGACTAGTATTGGGAGAGCACTTATAACTAATCCCGCAATAATTTTAGCGGATGAACCTACTGGTAATTTGGATTCAAAGGCAAGCGATGAAATAGTAGCTTTATTAAAAAAGTCAAATAAAGAATTAAAACAAACAATTATTATGATTACTCATAATATGGAAATTGCCAAGGTTGCTGATAGAATAATAAAAATTGAAGATGGAAAAATTGTTATGGAGGAATAGGTATGAATTTGTTAAATAAATTAACAATCAAAAATTTAGTGTTAAATAAAAAAAGAACGATTGTTACTGTAATAGGTATTATGTTATCTGTTTCTTTAATAACGGCAGTATCGACAATGTATAATAGTGCAATTAAATCTTTAATAAATTTTGAAATAAGAGAAAAGGGAGACTTTCATGTAGCTTATTATAATGTTTCTAAAGAAGAAATAGATACTTTTAGAAATAATAGAAGTATAGAGGAATTAAATTTAGTAGAAAATATTGGTTATGCAAAAATAGATTCTAAAAATGAATATAAACCTTATGCTTATATAAAAGCATTTACTAAAAGTTCTTTAGAAAATTTATCTATAAAATTAGTAGAGGGAAGATTACCAGAGAGTGGTAATGAAATATTAATACCAACACACTTAAAAACTAATGGTAGATTAACTTTAAATGTAGGAGATGTAATTACTTTAGATGTTGGTAGGAGAGTAGATAATGAAGGTAATGAATTAAATCAAAATAACCCTTATTATACTAGTGAGGAAGAGGGGGATGACTTAATTGAAAAAATTGTAGATACTGATAGTGTTACTTATAAAGTAGTAGGTATTATTGAAAGACCGGCATCTAATATAGAGGGTTATACAGCACCTGGTTATACATTTATAACTTATTTTGATGAAGATAATATAAGTAATTTTGTTGATATATATGCTAAATATAATAAAAGTGATATAAAGAAAGCTTATGAAGTAACAGCTAACATTATTGGGGTAGATAAAGTATTATTTGAAAAATATTATTTAGAAGAATTGGTAACTAGTGAAGAAATTGATAAATATGTAGAACAAATGACTAAGGCTTTATATGATATAAATGTTAATGATTATTTAATTGATTTAGAAACTAATCCTATAAAAAATAGTGGCGTTGGAGGGTTAGGAGTAGTAGTTGGTATAGTTATGGCTATTATTGTAGTAACATCAGTATTTTGTATTAAAAATAGTTTCGATATTTCAATAACGGAAAAGATTAAACAATATGGTATGTTAAGAAGTGTTGGAGCTACTAAAAAGCAAATAAGACATAATGTATTATATGAAGCAACTATTTTAGGAATAATTGGTATTCCGTTAGGAATATTATGTGGATTATTAGCTTCTTATATTTTAATTATTGTAAGTAATTATTATTTGGGTGACTTTATGTCTTCAGATATAAGATTAATGTTTTCTTTTTCAGTTGTGGCTATAATAATAGCTATTATATTAGGTATAGTAACTATTTACGCATCAGCGTTTAAAAGTGCTAAAAAAGCATCTCATATATCGCCAATAGAGTCAATTAGAAATAGTGGGAAAATAAATGCTAAAAAAGTAAAATCACCGAAAATTATTAATAAATTATTTGGAATAGGTGGTGAATTATCTTATAAAAATTTAAAGAGAAATAAAAAGAAATATCGTACTACGGTTATATCTATAATAGTATCTGTAGCAGTTTTTATTGCTTTGACTAGTTTTATGAACTTTGCATTTTCAGCTATTAAACAAGAACTTAATATAAGTGAATATAATTTATCTTTGACGGCGACTGATTATACAGATATGGAATATAGAAAAATAATTGAAACAACTTCTTTTGATAATATATCAAATTATACTATATTAAGAGAATCAGAATTAAAGTTTTCTAATGACCATTATAATCAAGAATATATAGATTGGTTGAATTTAAAATTAGATGATTATATAAATAGTTATATAGGCATTATTAGCTTGGGAGATTATCAATATAAGAAATATATAGAGTCTCTTAATTTAGATTATAATGTTATGAAAGATAAAGCTATATTAATGGATTATTCTAATGTATCAAGATATAATGAAGAAGAAGATAAGTTTGAAAGTAAATATTTACATATATATAACTTTAAAGATCATGATATAATTAGTGGTACTTTATCTGATGAATCTAATTTCAGTATAGAAATATTTAAAGTAGTAGAAGATAAGCCATTTGCTTTAAGTAATCTTAATAATGCATTAATTGTTAGTGATGAGGTTTTCAATAAATTATTTTCATCTAAAGTATTAAGTATATATTATGATTCTAGTAATGCAAATAAATTACAAGATGATATAGATGAATATTTAACTGATGTCGAATATTCTTTAAATAATAGTGAAGAGCATGTTAGAATGATGAATAATTTATTTACATTAATAGGAATATTTTTATATGGATTTATTATTGTTATAACGTTAATTGGTATTACAAATATATTTAATACAATAACTACTAATATGGAATTAAGGCGTCGAGAATTTGCAATGTTAAAGTCAGTAGGAATGACGAAAAATGAATTTATGAGAATGATTAGGTTAGAAAGTTTATTTATGGGGTTAAAAGCTTTGATAATAGGAATACCGATAGGAATACTTTTATCATACGTAATATATTATTATTTTGTTTTTAGTTCTGGATTACCATATAAATTGCCAATAGTAGCAATATTACTTGCAATTATAACAGTGTTTATTTTAATTTCTATTATTATGAAGTATTCTATTAATAAAATAAATAAACAAAATACTATTGAAACAATAAGAAATGAAAATATTTAATAAAAAGAGCTATGGCTCTTTTTGTGTTATAATTAAATAAGGAGTGATAGGAATGAATATTTTGCTAGTGGAAGATAATCTGTCAATAATTAAGGGATTAGAATATGCGTTTTTAAAAAATAATTATAATTTTAGTTATAAGACTAATGTAAAAGATACAATTACTTATTTAAAAGATAATAGGCCTAATTTGATTATATTAGATGTTTCACTTCCTGATGGTAATGGTTTTGATTTATATGAAAATACAATTAAATTATTAAGTATACCAACGATATTTTTAACAGCTAGAGACTGTGAAGATGATATTGTTAAGGGGTTAAATATAGGGGCTGAAGATTATATAACAAAGCCTTTTAGTAGTAAGGAATTACTTGCTAGGGTTAATAAAATATTAATGCGTTTTCAAAAGAAAAATATTATTAAGATTGATAATATTACATTTGATATTGATAAAATGATATTATATAAAGATGGTCAAAAAGTAGATTTAACTTCACTTGAATTAAAACTTATAAATTTATTATTTACTAATGTAGATAAAGTTGTAACTAGAAGTATGATTCTTGATAAAATTTGGGAATGGACGGGAAATGATGTGGATGACCATACAATAACAGTATATTTTAAAAGAATAAGAGAAAAAGTTGGGGATAATTTAATTACAACAATAAAGGGAATAGGTTATAGAGTAGATGAAAAATAAGATAGAATTAAAAAAGTATTTAATTATTACATTTATTATAACAATATGTTTATTTATTTTGTTTTTTGTAATGAATATAATTGAATATCATAGATATACTGTTAATTTTAATAATAAGATAGAACAAGTTGTATCTTTATTGTTAGAAAAATATCCTATGATAACAGAAGCAGAGATTATGGAATTATTAAATGATGATAAAGAAAGTAGTTTAGCTATTTTTGATAAGTATGGTATTGATTTGGATAGAGATTCAATAATTATAAATAATGATAAAGATTTTGTACTTTTTATAATTATAAATATGGTTTATTTAATTTTTTTAGTAATAATACTTTTATTAATATTTTTAAAATATAATAGGAAAAAGGATAGAGAAATAGAAGATATTATAAATTATGTAGAACAAATTAATAAAAAAAATTATGAATTAAAGATAGATACAATTTCTGAAGATGAATTATCTATTTTAAAAAATGAAATATATAAGACAACGGTAATGTTAAAAGAAGCGGCGGAGAATTCTAATATAGATAAGATGAATTTAAAAAAATCTTTAGAAGATATATCTCATCAAATTAAGACTCCGTTAACGAGTATTTTAATAATGTTAGATAATTTAATAGATGATCCAGATATGGATATAGTGGTTAGAAATGAATTTATTAAAGATATTAAAAGAGAAGTTATGAATATTAATTTTTTTGTTCAAAATATTTTAAAATTATCGAAATTTGATGTTAATATGATTCATTTTATTAAGGAAAAAGTTGTTATTAAGAAAATTATTGATGAGTCAATAAAGAATGTTTCTTCTTTATGTGATTTAAAAAATATAAAAATAGATGTTAATGGTGAAAGTGATATTTTGTTATATTGTGATTATAGGTGGGAAATTGAGGCAGTTACTAATATATTAAAAAATTGTGTAGAACATTCTGATAATGATTTAAAGATTGAAATTAATTTTAGCCAAAATAGTACTTATTGTCTATTAGAAATAAAAGATTTTGGAAGAGGAATATCAGATAAAGATCTACCACATATATTTGAAAGATTTTATAAAGGGGAAAAATCTTCCTTTGATAGTATAGGAATAGGGTTAGCACTTGCGAAGAAAATTATTGAGGAAGATAATGGAATCATTAGTGTTAATTCTAGTGATAGAGGGCATTGTTTACAATAAAATATTTTAAAGTGTAATATGTTTTATGTTGTTGGTTTAAAAGCTTAAATACTGTGATATAATGAATATGATAAAATCTTTATTTATAGAGGAGAGAAGATGGAATTAGTTAAATTAGGAGAAAGAACATATTGTATTAAAAATAATACAAATATAGGGGTATATTTAGTAAATGATAAGGATGTTTATTTAATAGATACTGGTATTGATAAGGATGCTGGAAGAAAAATATTAAAAATAATTAATGAAAATAATTTTAATGTAGTAGGAATAATTAATACACATTCAAATGCTGATCATATTGGGGGGAATGGGATAATTAGTGAAAGAACTGGAGCTAGTATTTTAAGTCATGGAATTGAGAATGCATTTATGAAAGAGACTATTTTAGAACCATCTTTTTTGTATGGAGGATATCCTTTTAAAGAACTTAGAAATAAGTTTTTAATGGCTAAGAATAATAGTTTAGTTTTAGAGATAGAAGATAATTTACCTAGAGGATTAGAATATTTTCATCTAGGTGGTCACTTTTTTGATATGATAGGAATAAAAACTAGTGATAATGTTTATTTTTTAGGAGATTCTTTATTTAGTGAAGAGACAATAAATAAATATCATGTATTTTTTATATATGATGTTTCAGCATATTTAGAAACTTTAAATTATTTAGATAGTATTAATGGGACATTTTTTGTTCCTTCACATGTTGAACCATTAAATAATATAAAAGAATTAATTGCTTTGAATAGAGAAAAAATTTATGAGATAGAAAATACTTTGTTAGAAATATGCCAAAGTAGAAAGAAATTTGAAGATATTTTAAAAGAAATATTTGATAAATATCAGTTGATAATGAATACTAATCAATATGTATTAGTAGGTAGTACTATTAAATCGTATTTATCATGGATGAGGGATAATGAAAAGTTGGAGATAGAAATAGATAACAATTATATGTATTTTAAAACTATTTAGTATATGGAGGATATATGGAAAGAGTATATATAGTTACTGGGGCAAATGGTTTTTTAGGGAATAATGTTATTAGAAAGTTAGTAGATTTTAAAGATGAAATTAGAGCTTTAGTTTTACCAGATGATAAGTTAAAATCATTAGAGGGGTTAGATTGTAAGATATATTATGGCAATGTTCTTGATAAAAATAGTCTTGAGAATATTTTTGATGTTGATCCAGATAAAGAGGTAGTTGTTATTCATTTAGCAGCTATAGTTTATATTAAATCAAAATATAATAAAATGGTATATGATGTAAATGTTAATGGTACTAAAAATATAATTGATAAAGTTTTAGAGAAAAATGGAAAATTAATATATGTAAGTAGTGTGCATGCAATAACTGAAAAACCTAATAATGAAGTAATTACTGAAATAGATAAATTTGAACCGGATAAAGTAGTAGGATTATATGCTAAAACTAAGGCAGAAACTGCTAATTATGTAAAAAAAATGGTCAAAGAAAAAGGATTAAGAGCATGTATTCTTCATCCTTCAGGAATTATTGGGCCATATGATTTTGGAAGTACGCATTTAACACAGATGATTATTGATTTAGTAAATGGAAGACTCACTGCATGTGTGAAAGGGGGATATGATTTTGTAGATGTAAGAGATGTAGCGGATGGGGTAATTAGTGCTATTGATAAGGGAAGAGATGGCGAATGTTATATTTTAGCTAATAAATATTATACTGTGCATGAGTTGGTAGATATGATTAGTGAGGTAGCTAATAGAAAAAAAATAAAGAGTGTTTTACCTCTTTGGTTTGCTAAATTAACAGCTCCATTATCAGAACTATATTATAGTATTCTTAAACAACCACCATTATATACAAGTTATTCATTATATACTCTTAATACTAATGGTCATTTCTCTTCAGATAAAGCAAGAGAGGAACTTGGATATAAAAATAGAGATATGAAAGTAACTATAAAAGATACTTATGATTGGTTAAAGAATAATGGAAGAGTAAAAGAATAATTATTTATAATTTTTAATGACAGTTTGATGATGAGAATTTTTTTGATTAAAATAAAGATATTCAGGAAATTCTTTTTTTAATGTTCTTTTTAATGAGCTGTCAATAATTTTTTCACTAGCAATAAAATATGATTTTCCTACCCCTAAAAGTGAATGTGATAAATCTTTATATGTTAGTAAGAAATCTCTTAATCTTAATAATTCAGAGGGTACTAACTCATTAAAGTCATTATAAAGAATAGAACTAATATATTCTACTGGGGTATAATGTTTTGGTAGTTGTTCAAATCTTTGTTCTGTGGATATTTTAATATTGGGAACAATAATTAAATAATTTTTATAGGGATTATTAGATAATTTTGTTATTTTGTCACCAGTACTAGTTATTTTGGCATATCCACCTTCAATAAAAAATGGTGCCTCATAGTTTACTAAAGAAGATATAAATTTAAGTTCACGAATAGAAAGATTTGTTTTATATAGTGAATTTAATCCTTTTATAAAGTTAGCAATAATAGATCCTTTATCTCCTAATCCAGAATCAATAGGAATATTTTTTTTAATAATTATAGTTATATTTTCTTTTGGAATATCAGTATAACTAAAAAATAATTGGTATGCTTTTAATAAATCATTATATAAGTAATCTTGAACTTCTTTAGAAGAAATTATTGATAATTCAGATAATGAATTTGGCGATTTAAAGATTGTAAGATTATCATATAAATCGATAGTTTGATTAATTTCTTTTAAATAGTGAAGCTTTTTTTGTTCATTATAGCCAGTTACATTAAAAAATAAATTTATTCTAGCAGGACAACTGATGTCAATTGTAATCATTTTATTCCTTCTTTCGTTTATTGATTTTAGCATAAATTTTATTTTATTGCAAATATTATTTAATAAAGGACTTGTGAAAATAAAAAATGTATGGTAATATATTATTAGTTTTTTAAAGGCCGATAATAGAAGTAGTAATAAAAGGTATATATAAAGAGAGAATACGGATGGTGAAAGTATTTTATATTAATTTTATGAACTTGTCTATTTAGCTGATTAATTTCCGCAGAAATGCGTTAAAATTAGAGTGTATAACAGTAGTTATAAAATAAGGTGGTACCGCGGGTAATCTCGTCCTTATATTTATAACTTTTTTTATGGAGGAAAAATATGTATAATTTTACAAAAGTTGAAAAAAAATGGCAAAAGTATTGGGAAGAGAATAAAACATTTAATGCTGTTAATGGTAGTGAAAAGGAACCATATTATGTATTAGTAGAATTTCCTTATCCATCTGGGTCAGGACTTCATGTTGGTCATGTTAGAAGTTATACGGCACAAGATGCATTAGCAAGAGTAAAAAGAATGCAAGGATATAATGTATTATTTCCAATGGGATGGGATGCTTTTGGTGCTCCAGCTGAACAATATGCAATAGCTAATCATATTCATCCTAAAGATGCCGTTAAAGAAAATATTAAAACATTTAAAAAACAAATGTTATCTCTTGGTTTTTCTTTTGATTGGGATAGAGAATTTTCGACGACAGATCCAGAATATTATAAATGGACACAATGGCAATTTTTGCAATTTTATAAGCATGGAATGGCTTATAAGGCTAAGACATTTGTTAATTGGTGTCCAAAGTGTTTGAGTGTATTATCAAATGAGGATGCTGCGGGTGGAGTTTGTGAAAGATGTGGCACTAAGGTTATGCAAAAGGAAAAAGAGCAATGGATGCTTAGAATGAGTGATTATGCAGAAGATTTAATTAAAGGACTTGATGATACGAATTTTGCAGATAGAGTTAAGTTAGGACAAATTAACTGGATAGGTAAATCAATTGGTGCTGAGGTAGTATTTAAAATAGATGGCTCTGATAAAGAATTTACAGTGTTTACCACTAGATGTGATACTTTATTTGGAGCAACTTACTGTGTACTAGCTCCTGAACATGAGTTAGTAGATGTAATAACGACAAAAGAACATAAAGAAGAAGTTGAAAATTATAAGCAAGAGTGTATGCTAAAGAATGATTTAGAAAGAACAGAACTTAATAAAGATAAGACTGGTGTGTTTACTGGAGCTTATGCAATTAATCCGGTAAATGGTAAAAAAATTCCAATTTATATAAGTGATTATGTCTTGGTTAGTTATGGAACTGGGGCAATAATGGCAGTTCCTGCACATGATGAAAGAGACTATGACTTTGCTAAAAAGTACAATATTCCAATAATTCAAGTTTTAGAAGAAGAAACGGGAAAACCTGTAGAAAACGAATTTAAAAAAGATTCAATCGTAGCAATATTGTATGATGAGAAAAATGATAAGTATTTAACTATAAATTGGCATAATATGGGTGGTAGACTTTTTGTAGGAGGAACTATTAAGGAAGATGAGACTGCTTTAGATTGTGCTATTAGAGAAATTAAGGAAGAAACTGGATATAGTAATATAGAGTTAGTTATGGAATTACCAAAAATAAATCATCATTATTATGCTTATAATAAGGATAAATATTTTAATATTGAATCAACAGGATTTTTATTTAAGTTATTAGATGATAAAAGAGAATGTCAAATTTTAGATGATGATGAAGAGTTTGATGTTGAATGGGTTGATGAGAAAACTATCAATAATGAAGTAAGTGATGCCCTACATAAAAAAACTTATGAATATGCAAAAAAACCAGGTGCAATGGTAGGAGATGGTATTCATATTAATTCAGAATTTTTAAATGGGCTACATAAAGAAGAAGCTATAGATAAAATGTTAGAATTTTTAGAAGACAATAAATGTGGTAGAAAAAAAGTAAATTACAAGATGCGTGATTGGATTTTTTCAAGACAAAGGTTTTGGGGAGAGCCAATACCAATGGTGTATTGCGAAAAGTGTGGATGGCAACCAATACCAGAATCAGAATTACCACTTGTACTTCCTGATGTAGCAGAATATGAGCCTACTGATAATGGAGAGAGTCCACTTGCTAAGATTACTGATTGGGTAAATACTACTTGTCCAAAATGTGGTGGTAAAGCACGTAGAGAAACAGATACAATGCCAAACTGGGCAGGTTCTTCATGGTATTTTCTTCGTTATATGGATCCTCATAATGATAAAGAATTTGCTTCAATGGAGGCAATGAAGTATTGGAAGAGAGTAGATTGGTATAATGGAGGAATGGAACATACAGCAAGACATTTATTATATGCAAGATTCTGGGTACAATTTTTATATAATATTGGTCTAGTTCCTTCAAAAGAAATGATTTGGACTAGAGTAAGTCATGGAATGGTTTTAGGATCAGATAATCAAAAGATGAGTAAGTCAAAGGGAAATGTTATTAATCCAGATGATATAGTAAGTGATTATGGAGCTGATGTATTACGTGTATATGAGATGTTTATGGGAGATTATACGCAAGATGCTCCTTGGAGTACTGATTCACTTAAAGGATGTAAGAGATTTATTGATAGAGTATATCGTTTAAAAAATAAACTTAATAATAATGAGGGTTACACTAGTAAATTAGAAGTTATTCAAAATAAGACTATTAAGGGAGTAACTTATGATTTAGAGAGAATGGGTTATAATACATATATTTCTAAATTAATGATTTTGACTAACGCTTATGAAGAAGTTGATAGTATATCAAAAGATGATTATAGATTATTATTGATATTACTTAATCCAGTAGCTCCACATATTACTGAAGAACTTAATGAAGAGATGGGTTATGATTTAATTTCATCTTGTAGTTGGCCAGTAAGTGATGATAGTAAACTAGTAGAAAATGAAAAAGAAATTGCTGTTCAAGTAAATGGTAAAGTTAGAGGAACAATTAACATTAAGATTGGCGAAGATGAAGATAGTATTAAAAATAAAGCCTTGAGTTGTGAGAATGTAAAGAGACATTTAGAAGGGCTTACAGTAGTTAAAGTAATGGTTATTAAAAATAAGATAGTAACAATTGTTGCTAAATAAAAGTATCTATAGAAATGTAGATGCTTTTTTTATGGGTAGATGCTTTTTTTATGGGTAATTATTGACAATGTTTATGTAGAATAGGTATAATACTATTAGTATATAGTAGATATGAGCAAGGATTGAGCGAGGATTTTTATGAATAGAGATTTAAATATAATTAAGAAAAAATATGGTGAAAAAATGATGCATTTTTGTAGAGATAATTTTTCTACTATATTAGAAACAGAGGGATTATTGCCAAAGATTCTTTTGGAAAATTTTCATGAAAGTCATAGTTTGTATGATGATTTAGTTAAGAATTCAAAAGAAGATGATTTTAAAAATTATATTTATAAAATATATGGTGATTTAGTCTTTTCTTTAAATAATTTTCAGGTTGATCATCATATTGAAGAAACACCAGAAGAGTTAATGAATAAGGCAGGGTATGTATTAAGGGAATGTTTAACGGAAAAAGATATTCAAAGTTATAAAAAATATTATGCTAAAGGTGAAGAGATTTGTACTTTTAAAGGTGGAAGGTTAAATAAATGTCGAGTATTTTTTGCTGTAAAAAAGAATGTTGATCAAATAAAAAGGGAAAATTTTGGTAAACCAAGAAGACAAGATGAATATGGGACTTCAGTTATAAGTATTCAATTTTTAAAAGACGGAACAAATACATTATCAATAAAAAATAGATATAATCATGTGGTTCGTGATTGTGATAGTACATTTTCTAATGATTTAGATAATATAATTGCTGGTTTAACAGATGCATTTGCGAATACATATGGGTTAGAACAAAAATATAAAAGCAATGATTTTGAAATTCCAGGGTATGTAAGAGCAAACGATGGAAAATATTATAAATATAATTATGAGATTAATAATATTTATTATTGCCCTGATAATATAATAATTGATAATTTTGAAGTTAAAAAATTTGATAAGAGTAAGTATTTAGTATTAGATTATTTTATACTTAGTTTGGATAAAAAAAATAAAGGGGTTACTCTTTATGATGAGAATGTTAAGGATAGTTTTCCTGAAATATTTAATGATATAGATAAAATAGATATTAGTAATATAGAAAATGGAAAGATAATAAAAGTTACATCTAAAGATGGTAATGTTATAGAAATTACAATTGATAAGGATAATAAAATTATTGGGTTAAATATAGGGAGAGTAAAAGAAGTAGGACCATATTTTTTATCAGATAATCGGACACTAGGAGTGTTTAAAGCAGATTGTTTAGAGGTAATTAATAATGACTTTCTTCCAGATGCTTCAATGTTAATGACATTGAATATTCCTTTAGTAAGGACAATTGGTGATAATTCTTTGATATCTTTATTATTGTTAAAAATGTTCGATGCTCCGTCTTTAGAAAGAGTAGGGAGAAATTGTCTTAGAGATGTGCTTTCAGTAGTACGAATAAATACTCCAAAATTAGAAGAAGCTAACGATAGTTTTTTAAAAAATTGTTTTGATCTTACAGAAATTAATATTCCAAAATTGAAAAGAGGAGGAGATTCATGTTTGCTATATGCCAATAAGTTGAAAAGATTTGATGCTCCTTCTTTAAAACACGTTGGAAATCAATTTTTAGAAAATGCTTATGAATTAGAAGATTTTAGGGCACCATGTCTTAGAGATACGGGTAACTATTTTTTGCTTAAAGCACCTAATTTATTAACTTTTACTGCTTCTAATTTGGAAAAAATTGGAATTTCTAGTATGTGTAATTGTTCTAATTTGTTAGTATTTAGTGCTCCTAAGTTGACTCAAGTTGAGGATAATTTTTTACAAAATTCAGCACTTAGAGATACAGTATTAGAAAATGTTTCTAAAAATAAAAAAAGAAGTACTTATGAAGGATTAAAAGAAGAATTATTGAGAGGCATAGATAGTTTTTCACCATATGATGAGTTAAATGGTTATGGTGGAAGAGGTGGAAAATGAGAGTTGATTTAGTTATAGAAAGAATTAATGATTATAAGTACTTTTTAAAAGATAGTGATATGAATGAATATATTCTTAATATGGAATTTTATGATATTGATAAAATACCTAAGGTAGGTGATAAGATTAATATGCATAAAAATATGGTTAATAATTTAGATAATTATTTGTATTCTTTTGGAAATGTTGATGCAATTTATGGTAAGAAAATAGATAATTTATTAGATGAAGATATTATTGTTCTTTTAATTGATAATAAAAAAATATATTTAAAAAGATTTTATGGATAATATATAGTTAGTAATATTTTTGCTCTAAATATACAAAAAACTATTTAATTTTTTTTAAATGTTTGATATAATTATGAAGAGTAGGTGGAGTATGCATAAGAAATTACTTATAATTATGATAACGATATTATTTATTTTAACTGGTTGTGTGCGACTTACTGATAATTTAAGTGATACTATTAATGAAATACTAAAGAATGAAACGACATCTGTTAATACTGTATCTACTGGATATGAATTATATATACCTATTGGGGTTACACAAGTAACGGATAATGAATATAATCAAAAATTTAAAATTAGAGATAGATATATTTATTTATATGTAGATACTGTAAGTTATTATTATAAAAGTGAACTTAATTATAAGAAATCTAGTGATTATAATTACTATTATTATCAAATTTCTAATAATGGAAAGACTGGATATGTAGGAATTAATAAGGTAGATGATGATAGTTATTTTTGCGTGATAGTTTATAATTATTCTAAGATTGAGTTTTATTCTGATTTAAATGATTTACCAATTATTTTTGCCAATTCTTTGATTATTCAAAATAGTATAAAATTTAATGATGAGTTGATAAAATTAGAGCTAGAAAGTAATATAACAGACGGTAGAGAAATTAAATATGAACTTGATAAACCTGTAGATAGTGAAAGTACTTTTTCTCAATATTTACAAGAATATGTTGCTGAAGAAGGAATGGAAGTAGAACTGCCAGATGATAATTAATTTGAAAGAGGTGTAATAGTGAAACTATTAGATAAAATAAAAGATTTGTTTATGGATGAAATAGCAGAGGAAGATGAGGTAGAATTAGTAGAGGAAGAAAATAAAGAATATCGTGAGCCTCCTAAAGATGTACTTCCTAAGGTAATGAGGGATACTATAAAAAGAGAAGAGGGAAATGAAGTATTAAAAAATGAAAATGTTTCTTTTTTACAAAATGAAGTTAAAAAAGAAATTAAGGAAGAAACTAAAAAGTTTAATTTTCCGATCGATTTTACAGATGAACTTCCTACTAGAAATTCTAAACCTAATAGTAATGTAAATGTTTTAAAAGTAGAAAAAGAAGTTTCTAAAAAAGTTTCAGAACTTTATCCAAAAAAGGAAGAGATTAGAGTAAAACCAAAGTTTAAAGCAACGCCAGTAATTTCTCCAGTTTATGGTATTTTAGATAAAAATTATCACAAAGATGAAGTAAAAGAAAAAACTGATGATATATCTACGATGAAAAGACCTTCTAAGAAAGTTGATTTTGAAACAGTTAGGAAAAAAGCATTTGGTAATTTGGCTGACGAAATAAAGGATAATTTGATGTGTGAAAATTGTGAGTTATATCGTGAAGTAAAAAAGATTAGCTCTCTTAGTGAGGATGATTTATTATATGATATGACGGTAGATGAAGATGAAAAGATGACGATTGAGAAGGCGTATGATAATTATGAAGAATTTGGTGTTGCATATGAGCCTAATAACAAGGGAAAACATGAGAATGACGTCGATGCAAAAGACGATGTAGTGCAAGATAAAGATGATATTATTGTTGATAATAATAATTTAGATAAACAAATAGATAATAAAGATGATATACCTTCTAGAAGTGATAAGCAAACAAATAGTATAGAGAAGAAAAAAGAAGATAAAGTAGATGATGATTTTTTTGATCTAATAGATTCTATGTATAAAGAAAGGACGGATGATTAATGCAAGAAATTTTATCAATAATTTTGTATGCTCTTGGTTCTATTTTATTAATAGTTTTAATAATATTAGGTATAAAATTGATAATTACAATGAATAAAATTGAAAAAATTACCGATGATATTAATGGTAAATTAAAATCTTTAAATGGTTTTTTTTCAATAATTGATTTTACTACTGATAGATTAGCTACTATTACTGATAAATTTGTTGATGGAGTTACGTCACTTATTAGAAGATTATTTAATAAAAAAAAAGAGGAGGAATATAAAGATGAATAGAAAAAAAGGTAGTTTGTTAAAATTTGTAACTGGTATGGGTTTAGGTGTTGGTGTTGGAATGCTGTTTGCTCCAAAATCAGGTGAAGAACTTAGAAAAGATTTAAAGAAGAAAGTCGATGAGCTATTAAAAAAAGTAAAAGAGATGGATGTTAGAGAAGCTGCTGATGACTTTGTAAAAAAAATAAATGAATTAAAAGAAGATATTGAAGATTTAGATAAGGAGAAAGTTTTAGCAATTGCCAAAAAGAAAGGTGAAGAATTAAAGGTAAAAGCTAATGAACTTTTAGATTTAGCAAAAGAAAAAGGGACTCCTGTTATTGAAAAGGCAGCTGATGAAGTAAGACAAAAAGCAATTCAAGTAACTAAAGAAGTATTAAAGAAATTAGAAAAAGAAGAAAGTAAAGAAGAGACAAGTAAATAGTTTCTTTTTTTTTTATTTTGATATATAATTATTATGGTGGTATAATGAATAGTAGAGGATTTACTTTAATTGAATTGATTGTGACAATTGCTCTTTTAGCAATAATTGCTGTGATATCTTTTGTATCTATTAATAGTATTGTTAATCAAAGTAGAGTTAATGATTGTGAAACTTTAGTTAATAATATAAAAAGTGCTACAAACAGTTATGTTAGTGATAATCGATATAACAAAGATTTTGTTAACTTAGTTGTAGACTATTCGATTAATATAACTGCTAGGCAATTAATTGATAATAATTATTTGAGTGGAGAAATTGCTGATCCTTTTAATAAAGAGGTAGTACTTGATTCAGAGAGTATTATAATAACGATTTCTTTAAATGATGATTATACAGTAGATACTGTAGCGGTAAGTGGAATTACATGTGATGTTAGCTAGTTATATGTTGTTAAAATAATGACAATTTTTGCATAAAATATAAAAGTAAATATATATTACTTGTTAATAGATATTTAATATGTTAGAATATAGATAAGTAGGTGATTGAATGGGAGAGTCTGAGATAAAAAAGACAATTAAGGAAGTAAGTAGTAGTATGAAAGAAATGGATTATGATCCGATAACGCAAATTGTGGGATATTTAATTAGTAATGATTTAGGATATATTCCTGAGTTTGATGATAATAGGAATAAAATTGCTCAACTTGATAGAACTTTAATTTTGGAATGTATGATGAAAGAATTTTTAAAATGAGATGTTTAGGATTAGATTTAGGAAGTAAAACATTAGGAATTGCTATTAGTGATTTAACTAATTGTATTGCATCTGTATATAAGACAATATTTTTTTTAGATGATGATTATGATAGTTTAATTAATCCTTTAAGGGAAATAATTAATAAAGAAAATATTGATACTTTAGTTTTGGGTTTTCCTAAAAATATGAATAATACTTTGGGTAGTAGAGCAATGATAACTTTAGATTTTAAAGAAAAATTAGAGAAAGAACTTGGCCTTAAAGTAATTTTAGAAGATGAAAGACTTACTTCGGTAATTTCTAATAATGTATTGATAAAAGCAGATATGTCTAGAAAGAAAAGAAAGAAAAAAGTAGATGGAATTGCAGCAGTAATTATTCTTCAGGGATATTTAGATAAATTGAAATAGGGTGTGAAAAAATGAATGAAAAACAAAAATTTGTTGTATTAGATGAACATGGAAAAGAGGTTGTTTGTGAACCTTTATTTACTTTTGAATCAGAAGAAACAAATAAACAATATGTTGTTTATACAGATAATTCTAAAGATAAAAATGGTAATATAAGAGTTTTTGCGTCAATATATAAAATTAATGGTGATTCACAGGAATTATTACCAATAAAAACAGAAAGAGAATGGAAAGTTATTGAAACTATTTTAGATACAATTCAAGAGGAAAGTAAAAAAACAGGAGAATAGTTTATGAAGAAGTATAAAATAGTTGTAATAATTTTGACAGCTTTATTAGCTTTGGTTTTTACTTTGGGATTTTTTTATAATTATTTAATTTCACCAGTATCTAGAAAAAGCGAAAAGGTTGTTGTAGAAATAAAAGAAGGTAGTATTTATTCTATTGGAGATACTTTATATGAAAACGATCTTATTAGAAATGTTTTTATTTTTAAATTATATGTTAAATTAAATGGGATTAATTCTTTAAAAGCATCGACGTATCAATTTGATAAAAATATGAATTTAAAAGAAATTATTGAAATGATGGAAGAAGGTAATTCATATAATCCAGATCAAATAACAATTACTTTTAAAGAGGGATTAAATGTTAGAAAAATAGCAAAAGTAGTAGAAGAAAATACGAATAATAGTTATGATGATTTTATGAATCTTATGAATAATGATGAATTTATAGATGAAAAAATTGCCGAATATTGGTTTTTAACTGATAGTATTAAAGATAGTAAAATATACTATCCATTAGAGGGGTATTTATTTCCAAATACGTATGCTTTTTTAAATAAAGATGTAAGTTGTGAAGAAATTGTTAATACTATGCTTGATGAGATGGAAAAACAATTAGAAAGTTATCGTGAAAAGATAGATAATAGTGAATATAATATTCATCAGCTTATTACTTTAGCATCTATTGTTGAATTAGAGGGTGCTAGTGCTTCTGATAGGGCTTCAGTTGCGGGTGTCTTTTATAATCGAATTAAAGATGGCTGGGTTTTAGGATCAGATGTTACAACATATTATTTTTTAAAAATAGATGACTTTAAACAAAGTTTAAATGGAAATAAAGATTTATATACATGTGATTATGCATATAATACTAGATGTACTTCATTCGTTGGTTTACCTGTTGGGCCAATTTCTAATCCAGGAAAAGAATCTATTGATGCTACTATTAACTATAATAGACATAATTATTATTATTTTGTAGCGGATTGTAGTGGCAAGACTTATTTAAGTAAGAATGCAACAGAACATTATAATACAATTCAAAAATTAAAAAATGAAAATAATTGGTGTGCTTAAAGATGTGTTATTGGCATCTTTTTCTTGTATTATAATAAGTTTCGTTTTAAGAAATATACATGTGAATTTTGGAGGAAGTTATGGAAGAAAAATTATTATTAATTGAAGAATATGCAAAAGAAAAAAAGATTCCTATTATGATGAAAGATGGGATTGAATTTTTATGTAAATATATTAAAGAGCACAATATAAAAAGTATATTAGAAATAGGAAGTGCTATAGGGTATTCAGCTATTAAAATGGCTCTAGTAGATAAAGATATTAAAGTTGTTACAATAGAAAAAGATATTAATAGATATAATGAAGCAATAAAAAATATTAATGATTTTAAGTTGGTTAATCAGATAAAGATAATTAATGATGATGCATTAAATACAGAAATAGATGGGAAATTTGATTTAATTTTTATTGATGCTTCTAAGGGAAATAATATTAATTTTTTTAATAAATATAGTAAGAATTTAAGTAGTTGTGGTATAATAGTGACCGATAATTTATCTTTTCATGGTCTTTGTGAAAATGAAGAGTTAATTAAAACAAAAAATCAAAGGGGAATAGTTAAAAAGATTAAAGCATTTATTGAATTTTTAGATAATAATAAAGATTTTTATACAGAATATGTAGAAGTTGGAGATAAAATTGCTATATCTAGAAAAAAAGGTTGAGGTAATATTTTATGGAAGTATTAGAAATATATACAAAGGATAATATAGATTCATTGATGGTAGATGATAGGAGTGCTAAAGAAATTATGGATAATTTTTTTAGAAACTATCCTTCTAGTTATCGTAGAAATTATGATAGAAATTTAAAAAAGATACAGATTTGTAGGGTGGATGAATATTTTGATTTTGATGGTAGCGGTGCTGTAGCTAAAATTTATTTAAAAAATGATAAAATAATTTTAAGTAATTTAGAAAATATTATACATGAACTTATGCATATGGCTCATTATGATAGAAAAAAAGATTTGTTGGCAATTTCTTCTAAAGAATTATTATGGGAAGATCCTTTAATAGAAGGAGCAACAGAGTTTTTATCAAGTAAGGCTATTGGTGAACCTTGTGCGGCATATATATTTGAATCATTTGTAGTAGATATGTTATCTTCAATTGATAATTTTTTTGAACCTTTCTTTATTCCTAATTATAAAAAGTTTATAAAAATGTTTCCTTGTGAAAAAGATATTTTAACGTTGATGTATGCTCTTAGTTTTTATTATTTTTATCAAGATATTGAATATGAAAATCCTAATTATGATGTTGTTAGTAAGAAGTTGGGTGAAGCAATAAAGACAGTGATCAATGCATTAATTAGTATTGAAAGTTCAATTTTTAGAGATGAGACCGCAAGGGATTTATATAGTGAAAAATTTATGGATTTAATAACTAGTGAATTTTTAGAAATACATATAATAGATTATTTTAGTGATTATAAAGATTATACATATGAGCAATTAAAAACAAGAATTCTTAGGAGGTAATATATTGAGTAAAATATTAGTTAGTGGTAATTCCTTGGAACATATTAATAAGTTATTACATAAAGATATAGATGGAGTTATATTATATATAGATAAGTTATCTGTAAATAGTAATTTTTATGTTGATATAGATATGTTAAATAGTATTAATTTTATGAATAAAGAAGTTTTTTTATGTGTAAATAAAATTATGCATAATAGTGATTTAGAATATTTAAGATATTTTATTAAATGTATTAAAGATAAGAATGTTAAAATTTTATTTTATGATATGGCAGTATATAATATATGTAGTGAATATGGAATAACTGATAAATTAATAATATATCAAGATCATATGAATGCTAGCGTTTTATCTAATAAATTTTATTATGGTTTAGGGATAAAAGGTAGTTTTGTTACGAATGATATTACATATGATGAATTAATGGAGATTAAGGATAAGACAAATATGTGTATCTTATTTTTAGGATATGGATATCAACCAATATTTTATTCAAGGAGATATTTAGTTAGTAATTATTTAAAATATATTGGATGTAATAAGGGAGATAAATATAGTGTTGTTAGTGATATGGGGGTTGAATATCCTATTAGTGAAGAGCAATATGGGACAACTTTATATACTAAAACAGAAATTAATTTAATTAATTATTTATCTTCTTTAGAGAAAATTGATTATATTGTTATGAATAGTGTAAATATTGATGATGATAAATTTAGTATGATGGTAGATAAATTTATAAGAAGAGATAAGTTAGATAGTACTTATTTGGGTTTTTTTAAGATTAAAACAATATATAAAGTAAAGTAGGTGAAAAATGAATAAAGTTGAATTATTATCACCGGCTGGTAATATGGAAAAATTAAAAATAGCTTTGTTATATGGAGCTGATGCAGTATATTTAGGGGGAATTGATTATAGTTTAAGAGCAAATGCTAAAAATTTTACTCTTGATGATATAAAAGAAGCTTGTGAGTTTGCTCATAATTTAGGTAAAAAAATATATGTAACAGTAAATATAGTTTTTCATAATGAAGATACAGTTGGTTTAGTAGAATATTTAAAGAATTTAGCAAAATATCATGTAGACGGAATAATTGTTTCTGATCCTTTAGTAATAAATATTGTTAAAGAGAATAAAATTGAATTACCAATTCATATATCAACTCAATATTCTTCGGTAAATTATGAAACAGTTAATTTTTGGAAAAAAATAGGAGTAGAAAGAGTTGTTTTAGGAAGAGAAGTATCTAGAGATGAAATAAAAGAAATTATTGATAAAACAGGAATGGATGTGGAGATATTTATTCATGGAGCAATGTGTTCAAGTTATTCTGGTAGATGTGTTTTATCTAATTATTTAACTAATCGAGATGCTAATCGCGGAGGTTGTGCACAAATTTGTAGATGGAATTTTGATTTGATTAAAGATAATCAGAAAATAGATAATAAAATAAAATTTACAATGTGTTCTAAAGATTTATGTATGTTAAAATATATTCCTGATATTATTGATATTGGAGTATGTAGTTTAAAAGTTGAAGGAAGAATGAGAAGTGTCTATTATATTGCAACAGTTATTAATACATATCGAAGAGCAATAGATGATTATTATAATGGAGAATTAACTTTAGAAAAATATAATCATTATTTAAAAATATTGAATAGAGTTGCTAATAGAGATAATGTAGCTCAGTTTTTTGACAAATTTCCGACAGAAGATGAGCAGTATTTTTTAGGAAGAGAAGAGGTTTCTAATCAAGATTATTTGGGGATGGTTGAAGGTTATTTTGATGGTTATGTTGAAATTAGAGTAAAAAATTACTTTAAAATTGGAGATGTTGTTGAATTTATATCTCCTAAAAGAGATACTTTTGAATTTAAAATAACTGAGATATATGATAAAGATAATAATTTGTTAGATTGTGCTAGACACCCAGAAGAAATAGTAAGATTCAAGCTGGATAAAGAAGTGTCTATTTATGATATAATGAGAATTAAAGTGAAATAGAAAAATATGCTTGACAAAAAGTTAAATAACTAGTAAAATGTTGAAATGTTAAAAGAGGTGATGAGATGAGTAACAAAGTATATTTAACTAATGAAGGTTTTTTAGAAATAGAAGAAGAATTAAATCATTTAAAAGAAGTTAAGCGTCCTGAGATAATTAAGGCTTTAAAGGATGCAAGAGCTTTAGGTGATTTATCTGAAAATGCAGATTATGATGCTGCTAGAGATGAGCAGGCAAAAGTAGAGGGAAGAATTTCTGAACTTGAAAAGTTGTTAGAGACTGCTGAATTAATTGAAAAAAGAAATAATGATAAAGTAGGGCTTGGTTCTACAGTAAAAATTTTGTATGATGATGAGGATGATGTTGAAGAATACCGTATAGTGGGTTCTAAGGAAGCAGATCCATCAAATAATAAAATTTCAAATGAAAGTCCATTGGCTAAAGCCATTATTAATGCTAAAATTGGTGATATTTGTGTTGTTGAAAGTCCAAATGGAAGTTATAATGTTAAAGTTTTAGAAATTAAATAAGGAGTAGGTATGAAAGAAGAAATTAAATTTAATGTAAAAGGAAAAGAGTGGGAAGATTTACAAAATGTAGCATTTGATAAAGTGAACAAAAAAGCTAAAATAGATGGTTTTAGACCAGGTAAGGCTCCAAGAAGTATATATGAAAAAAAATATGGTAAACAAGATATATTGTTTGAAGCTGCAGATATGGCAATAAAAAAAGAGTATGAAAGATTAATTAAGGATGATAAAAGAATGCCTGTTATCGAGCCTAAAGTAGATTTAGTAAAATGTGATGATAAAGAATTAGAAGTTAATTTTATTTTTGTTGGTGAACCAAAAGTTGTTCTTGGAGAATATACTAATTTGGGTATTAAAAAGGATAAAGTTAAAGTAACTAAAGAAGAAGTAAAAGAAAGAATTGATGCCCTACTTAATGATTATGCTGATTTAGAAGTTAAAGATGGTAGTGTATCAGATGGCGATATTGCTATTATTGATTTTAAAGGTTTAAAAGATGGAGTAGCATTTGATGGTGGAACAGCGGAAAACTATTCACTTACAATTGGAAGTAAAACTTTTATTCCTGGATTTGAAGAAGCTATTATTGGAATGAATAAAGGAGAAGAAAAAGATATTCCTTTGACTTTCCCTGAAGACTATATGTCAGATGAATTAAAGGGTAAGGAAGTTGTCTTTAAAGTAAAAGTTAATGAGATAAAAACAAGGGTTGTTCCTAAACTAGATAAAGATTTCTTTTTAGATTTAGGTATGGAAGGTGTTAATTCTAAAGAAGATTTAGAAAAAGAAATTACTCATGAATTAGAACATCAAAAAGAACATGAAATTGAGCATGTATATGAAGAAAAATGTTTAGAAAAAGCATCAGAAAATATGAAAATAGATCTTTGTGATGAATTAGTAGATGATGAAGTAGAACATATGTATAAAGAATTTATTGATAGAATGAAGATGCAAGGTATTAGTGAAGAGATGTATTATCAGTATACTAAATCTAAAAAAGATGATATAACTAATCAAATGAAGCCAGATGCTATTAAAAGATTAAAATACCGTTATTTATTAAAAGAGATAATTAAAAAAGAGAAAATTAAAGTAACTGATAAAGAAGCAAAAGATAGAGTTAAAGAAATGGCAAAGATGTATAGTGTCGATGAAGAGACAATTTTAAAAGAAATTTCTCTTGAAAATATTAAATTTGATAAAATGTATCAAAAAGCACTAGATATAGTTTGTGCAAATGAAGTAAAGAAAGAAAAAGAAGAAAAATAAAAAAAACTATCAATTTTGATTGATAGTCTTTTTTTTATTTGATATAATATTCCTAGTTTATAGTTGGAGTGTGATTAAATGGCTAATGAATTAGCAAGTAGTTTAGTAGAATCTTTTTCTTCACTAACTTCTTTAAAATATGGTAAGGAATTAATTGTTTTTATTATTTCTATGTTACCAATATTAGAACTTAGAGGTGGTTTAATAGCATCTGCGTTGTTAGGACTTGATGGATTATCTAGTTTTATAATTTGTTTTTTGGGTAATATTATACCAATTCCATTTATTTTATGGTTAATTACGCCAATATTTGATTGGTTAAAAAAGACAAGATTATTTAGAGGATTAGTAGGTAAATTAGAGAATAAAGCAATGAGTAAAAAAGAGCAAATTGAAAAACTTCAATATATTGGTCTTATGCTTTTTATTGGTATTCCACTTCCAGGAACAGGAGCATGGACTGGTTGTTTAATAGCAGCATTGTTAGATATGAACAAGAAAAAAGCAATGTTATATGCTATTTTAGGAGTTGTTATGGCAGGAATAATAATGATGATATTGTCATATGGAATACTTGATAATATTATTCATTAAAATTAAAAAAAATACTTGAAAATTGAATAAATTAATGGTATAATCTTAATTGTCTTTTGTAAGACAGTTATTTGGGCTGTTAGCTCAGTTGGTAGAGCAACTGACTCTTAATCAGTGGGTCTAGGGTTCGAATCCCTAACAGCCCACCATTTAAAATAAAAAAGTGAAAAATCTCTTGATATATCATTAACCGTATGATATAATCAAATAGCAGAAACAAAATGGGCTTGTAGCTCAGGTGGTTAGAGCGCACGCCTGATAAGCGTGAGGTCGATGGTTCAAGTCCATTCAGGCCCACCATTTTGTTTGGCCCGTTGGTGAAGTGGTTCAACACACATGCCTTTCACGCATGCATTCATGGGTTCAAATCCCGTACGGGTCACCATTTTAAAATATATCCCTTGTAATTAAGGGTTTTTATTTTGTGTTTTTTATATTTAAAAAAAACATAGACTATTGGATTATAAATATGCTAAAATAATATTGAATGGATAATATTAGAATAGCATGTAGTAATAATTTTATTTAATATTATTAATTTTGTTGTGTAAAGATTAATGATAGATTTCTTGTTATTATGCCTTTCATTCAAATTAGTAATAAGGAGGATTATTTCATATGAAAGATTTTGAAAAAATGAGAAAATATTTGGAGCGTGATTTTGAATTTTTGTTTGTTCTATATGTTCTTTTAACAATTCCCTACTTTTTTCTAGGATTTGTTGGATTATATGTAATATTATTAAGAACAGTAATTGTCATTTTCTTTGCTATTGGTATTAGCCTTGCAATAAAAGGTAAACCACAGGCTGCTATTGTTGGAATATTGACAAGCATTTTGATGATTTTAACTTTTTCATTAACTTCTTTGCTTGGAATATTTATGTTGATTCATTCAATTTTATATTTATATTATGACGCTAAAAAAGACAATATTAGTTAATTACTTATTTTTAAATTAACACAAAATTATGAGGAGGATAATATGAATGGAAAATATTTAGTTGTTAATTGTGGAAGTTCATCGTTAAAATTTTCTTTATTTATTATGCCAGAAGAAAAAGAATTAATTTCTGGGTATATTGAGAAAATAGGGCAGGACGATAGCTTTTGGACTATTAAAATAGATGGTAATAAAATAGGTGGTAAAGCCTTTTTAAAAGATCATGTTGCGGCAGTTAATGTAATGATAGATGAATTAATAAAAAATAAAGTGATTAATTCGCTTAATGAAATTAAAGGAATTGGACATAGAGTTTTACATGGTGGAGAGTTTTATAATGATTCTGTTATAATAAACGATGATGTTATAGAAAATATTAATACTTTAGTAAAATTAGGACCATTACATTTACCTTCAGAATTAGATGGAATTAAAGCTATGTCTGAAAATATTCCTACAGCTAAAGCTGTTGCTGTTTTTGATACGGCATTTCATCAAACTATGCCTGATTATAATTATATGTATGCTCTGCCTTATGAATGGTATAATAAATATAGAGTTAGAAGATATGGGTTTCATGGAACAAGTCATAAATATATAACAGAAGTTATGAAGAAAAAATTAAATAAGGAAGATGTTAATTTAATTATTTGTCATGTTGGTAGTGGAGCAAGTATTTCTTGTATTAAGAATGGCGAATGCTATGATACTTCTATGGGTTTAACTCCTTTAGAGGGATTGATGATGGGAACACGTTGTGGTAATATTGATGCGGCAATTATAAAATATATAAATGATGTTACTACGTTTAATCTTGAACAAATTATGGATATTCTTAATAAGAATAGTGGTTTATTAGGGGTATGTGGAAAAAGCGATTTTAGAGATTTGACTAAAGCGAGAGATGAAGGAGATAATTTAGCTATTTTAGCATATAAGATGTATTGTAAATCAATTATAAAATATATAGCGGAATATTATTTTGAGTTAGATGGTACGGTTGATGCCGTGGTGTTTACTGCAGGAGTTTTAGAAAATAATATTAAAATACGTGAGGACATAATTAATAGTGTTAGTAATACAATGAAAGTTAAAATTAATAAAGATAAAAATGATAATATTGGATATGGTAAAGAATATAAAGAAGGAATAATTACAACTGATGATTCAAAAATACCTTTTTATGTTGTTCCTACTTCTGAAGAAATAATGATTGCAAGAGATACCTATAGAGTAATAAATGATAGTTTGGCATAATATACAAATTATCATTTATTTTTTTATTATAATATATGTTATAATATAAAATGCAACTGAAAATTTACAAAAAACAACTTAAAGTTGGTAGATTGCAACTTAGTTATAATATAAAATTGCGTTAGAGGTGAAGAAAATGAGATTTTGTGATAAGTTACAAAAATTAAGAAAAGAAAATAATATAACACAAGAGGGATTAGCAGATAAACTTAATGTATCTAGACAAGCTGTTAGTAAATGGGAGTCTGGCAGTGGTTATCCGGATACTGAAAAGTTAATTATGATTAGTAAGATATTTAAAGTAAGTTTGGATGAATTAATAAATGATGGAGAATTAGAAAGAAAAGATATTGATGAAAAAATTAATATTAAAGATTTAATTAATAAAATGTTAGATTTCCTTTCTAAAACAATTAATATGTTTTCTTCGATGAAATTTAAAGAAAAAATAAAATGTTTATTTGAAATGGGATTAATTATTTTATCAATAGTATTAGTATCCTTAATATCAATTAATATTGTTTGTGGACTAATAAGAAAAATATTTATATTTTTACCAGATAATTTATTATATATAATAATTAATTTAGTAGATGTTTTATTTTATATTATTTTTCTTGTATTAGGAATTATTATAACAATAAAGATATTTAAAATTAGGTATTTAGATTATTATGTATTTATTGAAGATGATACTATAGATAATAGGGTTATTGAAAAACCTATTCCTGAACTTCAAGATAAAGAAAAAGTAAAAGTAGTTATTAGAGATCCTAAAGATAGTAGTTTAAATATATTTGAGAAAATTTGGTCTTTTTGTTTATGGATTATGAAAATATGTGGTTTTTTTATTTCAATACCAGTTATATTAATGTTTATCTTTTTAATGGGAATATTTATAATTAGTTTATTTTATTTTTCATATGGTCTTTTATTTAATGGTATAAGTGTTGCTATTTTAGGATTAATATTATTTACATATTTATTAATTGAATTTATTTATAATTTAATATTTAATAGAGAACATAAATTTAGAAGAATATTTATAATATTTATTATTAGTATTAGTTTAATGGGAATAGGATTTGGATTATCGATAAGTGATATTAGTAATTTTTCAATTGTGAAAGAAGATAATGATGTATATGACAGTAAAATTATCCAAATGAAGGATGATTTGATATTAGCAGATATAAATTATCTTCCAGATGATAGGATTAAAATTGATAATTCTATAGATTATATAAAGATAGATATTGTACAAAAAGAGAATATTGATGTTTATATGAGTGAACATATTGATTATGATTATGAAGATATGAAAAATTATACTATTTTGTATTTGTATGCAGAATGTGATGAATTTAATTTATATAAGGATATAGTTAATAACTTAAAAGAGAAGAAAATTTTAATTAATGATAGGTTATGGGAAATAGATAAAATTTATATATCAGATGATAACTTGACGAAAATTAAAGATAATTATGCAAACTATGTAAATTAATTTACTTAAATATTTTATATTGATATAATGTAGTAAACATAGTATTAATATGGAGGTTATTATGCTTAAACTTAAAAATGTTTCTAAATTTTATCACAATAATGGGGTTATTGCAGCTGGATTTAGTAAAGTAAGTATTGATTTTAAGATTGGGGAATTTGTAGCAATTGTTGGAGAATCTGGTTCAGGAAAAAGTACTCTTCTTAATGTAATATCAGGCCTTGATAGTTACGAAGAAGGGGAAATGTATATTAATGATGAAGAAACTAGTCATTATAGTGAAAGTGATTTTGAAGAATACAGAAAAAAGTATGTTTCAAATATTTTTCAAAATTTTAATTTAGTAAATAGTTATACAGTATATCAAAATGTTGAATTAGTACTTTTACTAAATGGTTATAAAAGAGAAGAAATAAAAGAGAAAGTATTATCAATTATTGATCAAGTAGGACTTAGTAAATATAAAAATACGAAAGCTTCAAAGTTATCTGGTGGTCAGAAACAAAGGGTGGCTATAGCAAGAGCATTAGCAAAAGAAACACCAATTATTGTGTGTGATGAACCTACGGGTAATCTTGATAGTAGAGCAGCAAAAGGTATTATTAAATTACTTAGTGACATTTCTTATAATAAATTAGTAATTGTAGTAACACATAATATTTCAGAAATTGAAAATTTAGCTACTAGAATTGTAAGGATGCATGATGGAAAAATAGTATCAGATAAAAAAATAAAAGAGATAGATAATGATATAGATGTTGGAACGGTTAGTTGTAAAAATATAGGATTATTTAATACGATTAGATTAGGTTTTAGAAATACTTTTAATATATTTTCAAAATTTGCTTTGATGTTTTCAGTATTTTTATTTATTACAGTTAGTCTACTTAGTGTATATGGATCTTTAAAGAAAAGTGAATATGAAAATTCTAAAAATGGAAATAATTATTATTTTAATGACTTAAGTGATACGAGAATTGTTATTAGAAAAACAGATGGTTCTACTATTAATAGTGATGATTTAGAAAATATTAAAAAAATTAATAATGTAGAAAATATTGCTATAAATGATTTATTGTTAGATAAATATTTGTGGTTTCAAAATGAAAATGGAGATATTTCTTTTAATGCCACACTTAATGATATATCATTTCTTAATAAAAAGATATCTTATGGTAAGATGCCTGAAGCAGATAATGAGGTATTAATAGAAGTAAGTGAATATGATTATTATTTTAATGAAAGATTAGAAGATGCTCTTTCTGAAATATATTATTTAAATGGCGATAAAAGTTCATTTAATTTAAAAGTAGTTGGAGTAGTATATTCAAATGATTTATTATATTCAAATAGTATAATATATGGAAGTAGTCAATTATTAAATAATTATATGAAAACAGTAAATAGGGAATATAGTAATGTAGTTATAAATACAAATAATAAAAATTATAATAGCTATAATTCTATTGGTGATAATTTTACAATTATACCTAGTGATAAAGTTATTAGTGGATGTAGTTATGTATCAGAAAATATTAATTATATTTGTAGTAATTATGATTGTAAAAATAAAAGTTTAAATATTATGATTGATAATTTATATTATAGTGATAAATTAGAGTTAAAAATATGTAATGTTTATAATGATAAGAATGTTAATAAATTGCTTGATATAAATAAAGATAATTATCAATATGGTTCAATTTTTATAAATTTAGACGATTATAATAGCTTATTTGATAAAGGAGTATATCAATCTAGTGTTTTTGTTAATCATGTAGATAATATAGATGATGTTAGTAATTTACTTGAAAATATGGGGTATGATACTTTACAAATTAGAAAAACATTAAATAATGATGGTAGTGATGCAGCACAAATATTAAAGATTATTAAATTAATTATAATTATAATTTTAGTATTAACTTTATTTTTTATTTCATATTTTGTAATTAAATTAATACTTAAGTCACGAAATATTTATTTTTCAACATTAAGAATATTAGGTGGTAGTTTTAAGCAAGTAAAAAGAATAACTGATGTAGAGTTATTAATTAATTCATCTTTAGCATACTTTAGTTATATATGTTTAATGATATTAGTTTCAAAAGGAATTTTTAAAATTACTTTTATTAGTAATATTTTAGAATATTTAAAATTAAAAGATTATATTTTAATGTATATTATTTTAGTGTGTATGTCTTATTTAATATCTACTAGATTTGCTTCAAAGATATTTTCAAAAAGTGCTTTGAAGAGTTATAGGGAGGATATATAATGATAAAGATAGTTAATTTAAATAAATATTATAATCGTAGAAAAAAGAATCAAATTCATGTTATTAATAATACAAATATTGAATTACCTGATAAAGGACTTGTTGCATTATTAGGCCCTTCTGGATGTGGAAAGACAACACTATTAAATGTAATTGGTGGACTAGATAATGTAAGTAATGGACATGTTTATATAGATGGAAAAAATATTACAAGTAAGTGTAGTCATAAAAAAGATAAAATTAGAAATTTAAGTATAGGTTATATTTTTCAAGATTATAAATTAATTGATACGATGAGTGTTTATGATAATGTATCGCTAGTATTAAAGATGATAGGTATCAATGATAAAAATGAAATAAAAAAGAGAGTAGATTATATATTAGAAAGAGTTGGAATGTATCGCTATCGATATAGACCGTGTGGAATGTTATCTGGAGGTCAAAGACAACGAGTAGGAATAGCTAGAGCTTTGGTAAAAAATCCTGATATTATACTAGCAGATGAACCGACAGGTAATTTAGATAGCAAAAACACAATTGAAATAATGAATATTATTAAATCTATTTCTAATGATAAACTTGTTATATTAGTGACTCATGAGGTTGAATTAGCTAAATTTTATGCTACAAGAATATTAGAGATATATGATGGAAAGATAGAAAAAGATTATATAAATAAGAATAATGATAAAATAGATTATAAACTTGATAATACACTATATTTAAAAGATTTTAAATATAATAATAAAAATAATGATAATAATATTAATATTGATTATTATAGTGATGAAGTAAATAAATTAAATTTAATAATTATTTGTAAAAATGGAAATATTTATATTAAAAATAAAGATAATGAAAAATTAGAAGTTATTGATAGTAATTCTAATATTGAGATTGTCAATGATCATTATAAAAAATTAGATAAAAAGATATATGAAAAATATTCTTTTGATTTTAATAATATTATTAATAATAATATAGACCTTAAGTATAGTTCTGTTTTTAATATTTTTAACCTAATTTCTTATGGTTTCAAAAAAGTATTTAAATATAATTTTTTAAAAAAAATATTATTATTGGGATTCTTTTTATCAGCTATTTTTATGACATATTCAATTAGTAATATATTTGGTCTTTTAAGTGTTGATGATGATGAGTTTATTAAAACTAATAAAAATTATTTAAAGTTAGATAACAATAAGATAAGTGTAGAAGATTTTAAAAAATATGAAGATGTAGGAGGTATTGAATATATAATTCCTGGTGATAGTCAAGTAAAACTTTTAGTTGATGATAAAAAATACTATCAAACACTTGATGCAAACTTATCTATTATCGGTTCAATAGCTAGTCTAGATATGATTAGTGAAAATGATGTAGTACTTGGTGAGATGGCTAGTGATAAGAACGAAATACTAATAGATAAAATGGTTTTTGATAGAGCTTTGAATATAGAGATGATAGGTTATTATGAATTATCTAAAATGATTGATAGTTTAGTTAGAGTAAAAACAGGTATACTTGAATATAAAATTGTTGGGGTAGTAGACTTGGGTAGCCCTTCAATATATGTTTCTGAAAGTGAACTAATTAATATTATTTCTAATAGTAAATATGAAGGAGATTTATTTGGCAATGAAATTAATGATGTTGTAAATAACAATTTAGTTTATGATTATAATTTATATAAAGAGAAAATAACTATTACTACTGGTAGAGCTCCTGATAATGATTATGAAGTAATTATTAATGATAATCAGAAAGATATGTATAAATTAAATCAAGAAATTGATAATGTCAAAGTTAATAATAATAAATTAAAAGTAGTAGGTTTTTATAAATCTTATGATGATACAAATAATTATTATGTTAATAGTAATACTATAAAATATGATTTAATTTTAAATAGTAAAGGAGCAATGATATATTCTAAAGATAAAGATAAAACTATTAATGATTATAAGGAAAATTCTATAAATTTATTAGATGTATATGAAATGGATCGAGAAAATTATATTAACAGAATTAAAAATTCAGTTAATTCTGGTTTAGTTGTATCATTTGTAATACTAGGAATATCTTTAATAGAAATAATCTTAATGATTAGATCATCATTTTTATCTAGAGTAAAAGAAGTTGGGATATATAGAGCAATAGGTGTTAAGAAAAGTGATATTTATAAAATGTTTTCTTCTGAAGCAATAGCAATTACTACCTTAGTTTCAGTTCCAGGAGTATTATTTATGAGTTATTGTCTATATGTAATGAGTAGTATTAGTATAGTTGCGAATAATTATGTTATAAATATTGGAATTGTAATTTTATGTATTATAGTAATGTATTTATTTAATATATTTGTTGGACTAATTCCAGTATTTAATACCATTAGAAAAAGCCCTGCAGAAATTCTTAGTAGTCATAGTATTGATTAGTGTAAAAATATTTTAATAATTAATAATAAAAATGGCCTTTAAGCATTTTACATAAAGGCCACTTTTATTATGTATAAATTATAACATATTCATGATATTTTTGTCTATATCTAGTTTGCAAGAAAACTTAAAAATAATTTATGTTATATTTATACAATTCTTTTAATTATAGGGTTTAGCATTAAAATAAATAGCCTTTAAGTAAAATGCTTAATGACCTTTTCGGAGAAAGTCGGAGGAAGTATGGATAAGAATAAAAAAATAATAATCATATTATCAGTTTTAACAGTAATATTTACAGTAATTGGAGGGACACTTGCTTATTGGAGATGGCAAACTACAGAAGCACAAAAAACAAATGTTGTTTTTACTGTTTCAAAAGATTTTTCATGTGCAGCTGATGGTGGTGGTAATATTGAACCAGGAGATGTGTTAATTGTACCAACAGAAGTGACGGAAGAAAATAGTGCCTATTATATCAAAAGAACAGTAACGGTAACCCCAACGATTAATGTAGCAGATAAAACTGTCTATATGGATTTATGGTTAGATATAAATAGTATAGGTGCAGGACTATCTAATAGTGATTACTTTATGTATTCATTTACTAAAACAGATACTAGTCCATATGATGATGTAGTTGTAACAGGTAATTTTAAAGGAAAAAAAGTTGGGGATAAGGTAGCATTGCTAGACGGAAAAGATTATTTGTCCAGTATAACTGATACATATTATTTATGGATATGGTTAGATGCCGAAGAAACTTCGCCTTCGACAATGAATCAAGCGTTTAGCTTATCATTAAATGGCAGTTGTACTGATAACGATATTATTAATGAACCAGTATTAGATGAAGGAATGATCCCAATAACCTTTGATGTATCAGGGGATAATACGATAATAAAAACAGTATCAACAAGTGATAGTAGTTGGTATAATTATTCAAATAAAGAATGGGCTAATGCAATATTAGTAACAGAATCATCAAGAAGTAAATATTTAGATACAACTAATGTAGAAGTAAATCAATCAGATATCTTAGCATATTTAGTATGGATACCAAGATACAAATATAAAATATGGACATTATCTAAAAATAGTACAGGTCAAGAGCAGGAAATAGAAATCGTATTTGAATCAAAAGATGAAATTTCAACTGGCACCCAAGTCGGAGAATATATAACTCATCCAGCGTTTTGGTGGGATAATGATAGTGATGGAGTAAGAGATGCTGGTGAAGAATTATCCGGAATATGGGTAGGTAAGTTTGAAACAACGGGAACAGCAGATGTGCCAACAATATTGCCTAACTTAGTATCGTTAACTAAAAAAAATATATCCACCCAGTTTCAAATCTCATTAAAATTTGCAGGTGGTACACTATCAGGAAGTAATGTAACATTTACTGGTTCATCAACATATGGATTAGATAGCAACATTGACAGTCATATGATGAAAAATAGTGAATGGGGAGCAGTAGCCTATTTATCACATTCCAAATATGGAGCAAATAGGGAAATATATTTTAATAATAGTAGTAGATATTATACAGGAAGAAGTGGTGGCAATGTTGGTGAAAGTGTATCAGCTAGTACTAAAGGAAAATATACCTGGGATGGCTTTTTAACTAGTGACAACACTACAAGAGATTTGACTAAAGTTGCTAGTACAACAGGGAATATTACTGGAGTATATGATATGGTAGGTGGAACAGTAGAATATGTAATGGGAAATTATAATTCTACTATTAAAATTAGTGGTTTTACATCTATGCCTCAAAAAAAATACTACGATAAATACACCACTACAAACGGTTTAACTGCATGTAATGGTGGAGTATGTTTTGGCCATGCTTTATCAGAAACGAATTCTTGGTATTCAGATTCTTTTAATTATGCTTCTAGTTCATATCCATGGTATAGTCGAGGTGGTAGGGCAGATAATAATGGTAAGTTACTTGGGATTTTTATGAATGGTATTGGTGATGGGGATAGTGATAGTAAAATTAGCTTTCGTGTAGTTTTAGTGAATTTAAACTGATTATGTTTTTGAAAAGATGGTTTGTTGCTAATTTTTGGATATAAAAAAGACTGTAAATAAAGTGTCAAATCTATTGATATATAATAAATTTTGATTAAAATAATTACTCAAGAAAAGGAAGTGACTATTATTATTATTTAATATTGTTAATAATAATAGTTGCTTTATTTTTTGGAGTAGGTGATTATGATGGTTGAAACTAATTTACCAATATTTTTTCTAAGAGATATAGTGTTATTACCTTATAATGAGCTTAGAATTGAGGTATCTACTGATATAGAAAAGAGGATACTAGATGTTAGTGAAAAACGCCATGATAATCATATTTTATTTGTTAATTTGACTGATGCATTAGAAGAAAAACCTAATATTAGAAAATTACCTAAAATGGGTATTTTAGGTAAAGTTAAAACTAAATTAGAACTTCCTAATGGGGTAATTAGATTAGTGGTTATGGGAATAGATAGGGCAGAAATAATTAATTGTATTGAGAATGATGAAAATATATATGAGGCTTTTGTGATACCTACTAAAGAGTATGATTATAATGAACTTGAAGCAAATGCATTAAAAAGAATACTTTTTAAAGATTTAAATGATTATATTGAAATATCTTCTTATATATCTAATAATGTATTAGGAAGAATTAGTGGTATAAATGGATTGGGAAGATTATCTGATATTATTGTTTCTGAATTACCAATTGATTATATGCAAAAAATTAAGTATATAGATATGCCTAATCCAATGAATAGAATTAAATTAGTTATTGAAGATTTAAATCGTGAGATGGAAACGGTTAAATTAGAAAATGAGATAGAAGAAAATTTAAAAAATAAATTAGATGAGGAACAAAAAAATTATATTTTAAAAGAGAAAATAAAATTAATTAAAGAAGAGATTAATGAAGTTGATATAAAAGATAATGATATTGAAAAACTTGTTAGTAAAATAAATAAAAATAATTATCCAGATTATGTTTATGATAGGATAATGGAAGAGATGAATCGTTATGAACTTACTTCACCAACTAGTCCAGAACTTTCTATTATTAGAAATTATATTGATTGGTTAATTAGTTTACCTTGGAATAATTATACTAAAGATAAAAGTAATATAGATGATGTTATGGGTAAATTAAATAATACTCATTTTGGACTTGAATCAGTAAAAGAGAGAATTATTGAATATATTGCCGTTGGTAAAAAAATAAAAAACAATAAGAGCCCAATACTTTGTTTGATTGGACCACCTGGTGTTGGAAAGACAACAATGGCAAAATCTATTGCTCATGCATTGGGAAGAAAATTTGTAAAAATAAGCGTTGGTGGAGTACATGATGAAGGAGAAATTGTTGGTCATAGAAGAACTTATATGGGAGCAAGTCCAGGTAAAATTATTCAAGGACTTAAGAGAGTTAGAGTAAATAATCCAGTATTTCTAATTGATGAGATAGATAAGCTTACTAAAGATTATAAGGGTGATCCGGCATCTGCATTATTAGATGTTCTTGATAGAGAACAAAATGGAATGTTTTGTGATAATTATGTAGAACTTGAGTATGATTTATCTAATGTTATGTTTATTTTGACAGGTAATGATGAATTGGCAATACCAGATGCTTTAAGAGATAGATTAGAAATAATTAATTTATCTAGTTATACTTTAGCTGAAAAAGAAATTATTGCTAGTAATTATATTATTCCAAAGTTAGAGAAAGATTATGGAATAAAATTAAATTTTAGTACTACTAATATAAAAAATATTATTTTTAATTATACGAGGGAGTCTGGGGTTAGACAGTTAGAGAGATGTTTAGATAAAATATTTAGAAAGGTTTTAATAAATAATGGTGATGTTGATACCAAAAATATTAATATAAAAGAATATTTGGGTAATTATAAATATCGTGAGATTGCTAATGAAAAAGAAAGTTATATTGGAGTTGTTAATGCTTTAGGATATACACCATATGGTGGATGTGTTCAAAAAATATCTTCTTTAATGTATAGTGGAGATGGTAAATTAATATTTACTGGAATGCTAGGAGACGTAATTAAAGAAAGTGGCTATGTAGCTGTTAGCTATATTAAAGGTAACGATAAAATAATGGATATTGATAGTAAAATATTTGGTATAAATGATTTTCATATACATTTTGAAAATGGAGGTATACCTAAAGACGGACCATCAGCTGGAGTTGCTGTTATTACTGCATTGCTTAGTTTGATTAAAAAAGTTCCTATTGACAGTTCAATAAGTATGACTGGAGAAATAACTTTAAGAGGAAAAGTTTTACCAGTAGGTGGTATAAAAGAAAAAGTTTTAGCAGCGATTAATAATAATATTAAAACTATTTATATACCAATTGATAATAAAGAAGATTTAAAAGATATTCCAAGAGAACTATTAAAAAGTATAAAGATTAAATATATTAATAATTATTTAGAAATATATAATGATTTATTTTAATTATAAGATTGCTTAATAAGTATAGAGCAGTCTTTTTTGATATAAAAATTTTTTAGTATATGTTGTAAAAAAATTTTAAATATGCTATATTTATATAGAAAGTAGATGATATATGTATGAAAAAAGTCTTTATTTTTTTTGGCTGTTTATTTATTTTTTTGCCTACTGTATATGCTGATAATATAAATATAGATTGTCCTGATAGTATAGCAGAAAATCAAGTATTTGTATGTGAGATAACAGGGGATACTAATACGGATGTATCTTCAATAAATGCTGAAATAATTTTATCTGATGATTTATCATTGGTAGGTTTTATTCCTAGTGATGAATGGTTGGGAAATGGCTTAGAGGGAGTTATAGATTTGTATAGAGATGATTTTGTTAATAATAGTTTTAATATCGGTTATTTAAAGTTAAAAAATAATGGCGGAGAAAATAATATTATTAGTATTGAATCCATTTATTTTTATAATAGTAATAAAGAAGAGAGTATAGTAGATTCTGTTACTAATAGTATTTTGATTGATGATAATGTAGATGAGGGGACAGATTTAGATATTATAAGTAGTGCTTATTTAGCAGATATAAAAATAGATAATTATAATATTAATTTTTTAAGAAATGTATATGAATATGACTTAAAAATAAATAATGAAGATAAATTAAATATTTTGCCTATTTTAGAAGATAATAGTTCATCTTATTATATTATGGGAAATAGTGATTTAGAAAATGGCAGTGTAATTAGAATTGAAGTTAAATCAGAAGATAAATTACTTAATCAGCAATATTTAATTAATATTATTAAAGATAATGAAGTAGTAGAAGAAAATAGAGATTATAGTATAATATTTATAATAATAATTATTATTTTGGTAATATTTAATGTAGTTAGATTTATATTAAGAATTAGAAAAAAACAGTAAAATTTATATTACTTAAATTCGCAAAGTGAAAGTGTTTACAAGGAGGGTGTGATGAAAAAAAATATTAAATATATTGATTGTGATGGTGTTATATTAGATACTGAAACTGGATTGTTTGATGAATATAATAAATTAAAACAACAAGATCCAACCTTAAAAAGATTAGTATATTTACAACAACTAAATTGGCAATATTGGATTAGACAAGCCAAGATTATTGGTAATGCAATTGAAATATTAAAGCAACAAAATCCAGACGATGTTGCAATTTTGACAAAGGTGCATTCGTTAGCAGAAGGGTTAGCAAAGATTGAATACTTTAGAGAGTTGGGTGTTAAAAACAATGTTATTTTAGTTCCTAATGATATAAAAAAAAGTAGTGTAGTTCAAGCAACTGGGAATTTACTTCTTGATGATTCGATTAAAAATCTTGATGATTGGGCTTTGTATGGTGGTATTCCTATGTTTTTCAATCAATTTGGAGAAAATAAAGAGATATTTAAAGAACAAACTACTTTAAATGAATGTTATCCTTTAATTACTTCTTTAGAAACTTTTTTTTCTAAAGAAACTGATGATTATTGTAAAATAATGCGTTTAAAAAGATAAATAAAATTTTAAATTGCTACTATAAAAATAGTAACTAATAAAATATTTCATTAAAAAAATTAAAATGCATTTTGAATCAACAAATTATTATTGTAATGATCACTAAAAAAACTACTTAAATTTCTGGATGATGATGATAAGATTTTAATAAAAAATGATATATCACAAAAGGATTTTTTTCTTTGTATTTTAAATTTACTTTGCAAATTGAAATTTATATTAAAAGTTGTTTGACATATATTAAAATAATTGATAAAATAATAATAGATTATTAAATATCAGAATTATATTGATAATAGTAGTAGTAATTATTATATTATTGATTTAGAGGCTGGTTTATGAATGGTATTGTTTTTGGAGGTAATACTATGAAAAAAATAACTAAATTGGTATTTGGTTTGTTATTGACAATTTTACCATTTAAAGTTAATGCCTTTACTGGAGGTATATCAGTTTCTTGTACACCATCAACTTTATTGGGTGGAGAATATACAGAGTGTTTAATTAAGGGGACAGCTGATGAAAATGTCACTAGTATTGAAACAACTGTTTCTGTGGGAAGTAGTATGAGTATTGATTCTTTTACACCAAGTAGTTCATTTTCTGGAAATGGAATAAGCAGTGGAAAGATATTAGTAACTAGTACTGGTGTAACAGGGAGCTTTGATATTGGGACTTTAAAATTAAAAATTGCTGATAATGCTAGTGGTAGTATAAGTTTTAGTTTGACTAATACAGTATATACTGATAGTAATGGTGGAAAAAATAATATATCTGATTCAAGTGCATCAATTACTGTTTCTAATCCTGTAGTAACAAAAGGTCTTAAGAGTTTAAAAATATCAAATGTTAAAAGTTCATCTTTTGTTTTTTCTCCTAATAATTATAATTATAACCCGGTAATAACTGCTAGTACTTTTTCTATTGAGGCTATACCTGTTAATGATGATGATAGTATTAAAATTGTTAATATTGAAAATGAAGGGACTGCATTAGATCCCAATAGTATTACATTTTATCCAAATGGAACAACCATGGGAATAAAAATAATTGTTGGCGATGGGGGAACTGGAAATGAGTATACATTACTTATTTCTAGAGAAGTTAGTAGTAATTATGATAATTCATTAAAGACTGTTACTATAGGAGGAAAAAATATTTCGTTAATTAGTGGGCAATATAAATATGATGTTTATTTAGATAATGTTACAAATTATCAAGTTACAGCTACTTTGAATGATCCAAATAATTTTGAAATTGATAAGTTTAATGGCGGTGTAGGATATTACAGTGGTGAACATGAAGTTTTGCTTGTTATTAATCCTAAAGATTCTTCTACAGGTTATGAAGGAGTGACATATCAATTTAATGTAAAAAAGACTAGTAGTACACCACCTTCTAGTAGTAGTAAGCCAAGTGAACCTTCTGGTGGAAATCCACAAACTGGGAATATTTCAATATTTATAATAACAGTAATTCTTATATGTTCATTAATTGTTAGTCTTAATTTATATAAAAAGAATATGCAAAATACTAATTAAAAAATATGTATAATAATAAGGGACAAATATTAGTCTCTTTTTTCATATATATAAATAGGTGATTATATGATACTTTTTATAAAGGGGTTAGTAATCGGTATAGGTAAAATAATACCAGGTGTGTCTGGGGCATTATTGGCAGTTAATTTTAATCTATATGAAAAAGCAATTAGTTCAGTTGTTAATTTCTTTGATGATTGGAAAAATAATTTAAAGTTTTTAATTATATTAGGAAGTGGAATATTATTAGCAATAATACTAGGAAGTAAAATGGTGATGTATTTACTTAATAATTATAAATTTATTACAATGATGTTTTTTATTGGATTAATTAGTGGAGGTACATATAATTTTGGAGTCAATATTAAATATAATCATAAAAATATTTTAATTATTGGATTGGTAGTAATATTTTTATTATTTATTAGTTTAGGAAAAGTTAATTATATATATATAATTAAAAATAATTTTTGGGATAATATAATTTTTTTTATAGGGGGAATAATTGAAGTTATTTCATCAATTGTACCTGGAATTAGTGGAACAGCATTATTACTAGTATTAGGAATATATGATTCAATTTTATTAATGATTTCTAATCTTTTTAATGTTAATTTTATTTTTAATAATATTAATTTATATATTAGTTATGGAATAGGAATGATGTTATCATTTATTATGGGAATTCTTTTAATTAATTATTTATTAAAAAAGTATCGTGATACATTAAATGTTATAATATTAGGGCTATGTTTTTATAGTATTTTAATGTTATTAATAATTACTTTTTCAATAAATATAGGTATAATTGAATTTATATGTGGATGTATGCTATTAGTAATTGGTTTGTTAGTGGGATGTATTTTAGATAGTTGATTTTTATATAAAAATGGCTTTTAAGTACTTTACTTAAAAGCCACCGTTATTATACATAGATTATAACATAATCATGGTATTTATGTCTATATTTAAATTACAAAAATGTTTTTATAAATATCTTCTATATTTATACAA
>CALVON010000034.1 GCA_944350315.1 uncultured Bacilli bacterium
CTAGTATAGATGGCAGCACAATTACTATTAATTACAATAACAATAACGGAAGTGGTTGTTATAGTAAATCAGTTACTACTGGAGAATCCTATGGGGCATTATGTACTCCAATAAGAAACGGATATACTTTTGATGGGTGGTATACTAGTGTGAATGGTGGCACAGAAGTTACTAAGGATACATTAGTTACTAGTGAAACGGATCACACAATATATGCTCATTGGACTAAAGCAACAAGCCCAGTAATCACTTTTGAAACTAATGGGAATGATGGATATACTAAAAATGAAATTTCTAGTAGAATAATTGTTACTAAAGGTAATAATGCTTTAGATACCAAGACATTTAAATATATTTTTTCTAAAGATATTAATGCAAAACCTACGACTAGTTTTATAAGTGGTAATACATATTCATTAAATGATGGAGAAGGTGCATATTATTTAATAGCAGAAGCATGTGATATAAATGGAGAATGTACTAGACAAGTATCAGAACCTTTTTACTTAGATACAGTAGAACCAGAAGCTACTATAGATTTATCTACCTCTGATAATTCAATAAATGTAGTAGTTAATGCTAATGATAGTGGTAGTGGTATAAAAAAATATGGATATTTAATTCAAACTGACAGCATATGTCCTGTTACAGGATATACTGCAACTGTAAACAACAATTATAGCTTTAATGGTTTATCATCCGGGACATATTATGTTTGCGTTAAAATAATAGATAATACTGAAAATTCATATATTATTTCTAATAGTATCGAATATATTAAACCTTCATTAATATTGTTTGATAATGGAGTAGACAATACAGCAATTACCGGTGGCTGGGTAGCAGTAGGAGATGCTCAATGGGGGGCCTTTGGAATGTCTTCTGGAAATTTATATCTAGATGGCAAGTTTGACACTGCAGGATCGTTTGGTTTTGAAACAGTTAAAAGCATTGATTTTTCTAATTATTCTAGTCTTAATGCAAATGTTATTACCTTTTCTAGTCCAAAACCTGGTATATTTTCTTGTCAACATGCAAGTACAAACATAAAAACAGGAGTTATAACAATAGACATATCATTAATTACATCAAGTGGAAAAATTTCGTTTTTAACCAGTGGACCAGGTTCTTATTATGATTGGTCTAAGATTTATGTTAATAAAGTTTGGCTAGAGTAAAAGATAAAAAATAATAATTTTAAATATTTATCAAAACAATAAAAGAACAAAAATTTATAAAATTTACTAATGAAGAACGAACTGAAATCGTTGGTAAATACTGATATAGATTATTAGCAAAAGAATATAATATTAGTTGAAAACAGTTAAAACGATGGTTAGAAAATATAAAAAAACAGGTACTATTATAACAGTACAAAGTATGATAATTTTACAAAAGAAGATTATAAAAAAAGATATAAAATACTAAAAAAATACCAGGCCTTCCTCAAGGCGCAACGAGAGAGAAACACAATAATTGAAGAAGTAATAGAATATTTAAAAATGATAATAGATTTTGTTAATGAATTAATTAGTATTATAAATAATAAGTATTATAATTACACAAAAAAATCAAGGATCTAGACAAACTCGCTTTGTTTGACCTTGATTTTTTCATAAAATTCTTTTTATGTGATGACTACTGATTGAAACTCACATTATAATATAGAAATGAGCCTTTTTATGGTTAGTGAATCTTTATCAATTATCTTTATTTATTCTATAGAAGTTAATTGATGGATGATTAAATAATCGATAATTTACAGTAGATACCCCAATACCTGAAGATATATATAAATTAGTACCATCAACATTATAATAATTATCATAATATTTTTTAGCATATGGTGGGGTATATATTGCACCAATTATTGGTAATCTAACTTGACCATTATGTGAATGTCCTGCTAGGATTAAATTTACTTGATAATCTTTAACAATATCATCAGTAATATCAGGTTCGTGTACTAATATTATTTTATAGTCAGCATCTTCTTCATTATTAATAGTCATAGCTTTATTTAAATCATCTTGATGATGAGTAACCGTATTAATACCACCAATAAATATTTTTTGATTATTTTTACTATATATA
Organism: uncultured Bacilli bacterium; assembly: GCA_944350315.1. Taxonomy (GTDB): domain Bacteria; phylum Bacillota_I; class Bacilli_A; order RF39; family UBA660; genus RUG705. Next base: position 2,095 of record CALVON010000034.1, read on the forward strand.
ATATCATTTGAATTATCTAAATATTTAAAATCACTATTATTATAAATTTTTATAATTTCGTCTTTTTCTTTTTGATAATCATGATTACCTAATATTGCATATTTACCATATTTAGAATTTATATTTTCTAATAATTTGCTTAATTCAGTATAATCATTATTATTAAGTTTAGCATCTTTATCAATTAAATCACCAGTGAATACTACAATGTCTGGATTTATTAAATTAATTTCTTCAATAATACTTTTAACTTTTTTAATATCAATAGCTCGGTTATAATGAAGATCTGAAAAATGGACTATTTTTAAACCGTCAAAATCTTTTGGAATATTACTATCCATAATAGTATATTCTTTGGTAATTAGTCCCATGGTACCTATAAATCTAGCATAAAAAATTGTTAAAATAATCATTATAAAAATTATTAGTATCCATTTTAAAATTTTTTTCATATTAAACTCCTGCCATAAATATTAATAAAATTGCTATAGTATTATGTAAAAAATGCATTAACATTGAAGAAAATATATTATCTGTTTTATAGTATAAGGAAGAGAAAGCAATACCCAAACTAAGATATGGAATAATATATAGATAATCAATTGCTGATGATGAACTGACAACATGTAATAATGCAAATATAAAACCGCTTAAGAAGATATATAAATATTTAGTAAATATATTATTTTTATATGATATAACAGCATCTTTAATACTTTTTCTAAATATTAGTTCTTCAACAAAAGGAGCATTAATAGATACTGAAAATAGCATATATGTTGGATATAATTTAATTAATTCTCTAACACTATCTTCATTATTAGCAGTAGCGTTTGTAAAAAATAAAGATATTATTACATTACTAATCATCATAATTATTAATCCTAAAAAATAGTATTTGAAACAAGTATCAATATTTTTAGCTAAATTCTTTTTAAAACTTTTAAAATCTTTTATTAAAGTATCTTTATATATAAAAAATAAAATAATCATATATCCAATATCGCAAGACATTAAATAAAATATTTTCATACTTTGACTAAATTTATTAATATCAATATTAAATAATTTTAGAGGAATGTAATCAAAAAAAGCCATTCCTAGTAAAAGTATAATAAAAATACATATTGGTATTACTATTTTTTTAATTAATTTATCCATCTAGTATCAACTCCGTATTATAATTTTATCATATGTAATACATTTTTACAATATTTTTTTATATTAAGAGAAATTGTAAAATTATTATTACTATGATATGATATATTATATTAATAATTTTTATTATATATGTAGTTTGGTGGTGATTTAATGTCTTATATAAAAGGAAAAATAATTCAAGAAATATATGCTAATTCTAGTAATGGATATTTTGTTGGCTTATTTAGAGTATCTGATAGTGATATTGATAAATATAGAAATAAAGTTATTACTTTTACTGGGACATTTGATGAAATTAAGTATAAGACTAATTATAAAATGGAAGGAGAATTTGTGAGTCATAATAAATATGGCATGCAATTTCAAGTAAATAGTTATGAAATATTATTACCAACTGATAAAGAAGAACTAATTGAATTTTTTTCATCGTCTTTATTTCCTATTGGGGAAAAGACAGCTGAAAAAATTGTCAATAAAATTGGGAATGATGCAATAAATATAATTATTAATGATCCTGAATGTCTTAATGATATACCTAGATTGAATAAGGAAAAAGTCATATTAATTAGAAATATTGTTTTAGAATATCAATCAACTTCTTATATTGTAATAGAACTTGGGAAATTGGGATTTAATACTAAAAATGCTATTTCCATAATGAAAAAATATGGGAATAGATCAATAGATATTATTAATGATAATATTTATAAAATAATGGATGATATTGATATTACTTTTGATGAGGTTGATAAAATAGCTAAGAATATGGGGTATTCTCTTGATGATGAAAGAAGAATGTTATCTCTTATTATTGAAGTTATGAAAAAAATATCATTTCAAAATGGAGATACTTATTTATTTTTTGATGAAATATATGAAAATACGTTAAAATATACCAATGATATTGAAAGAGAAGTATTTGAATATATTTTAATCAAACTAAGTAAATTAGAAAAAATAGTTATAAATAAAGAAAAATATTACTTAAAAGAATTATACGATTCTGAAATATATATTAGTGATAGATTATATAGGCTTAATGAATTAGAAAGAAGAAAATTACCTAAATTAGATAAAAAAATTAATCAATTAGAGCTTATAAATGGGATTACTTATGATGAATCACAAAAAGAAGCTATTTATAAAGCACTTAATAATAATTTTACAATAATTACTGGAGGGCCTGGAACTGGAAAAACGACAATTATTAAATGTATTGTAAAATTATTAATTGAAATAAATGGTCTTAAACAAGATAGATTAGCATTATTAGCTCCAACGGGTAGAGCAGCGAGAAAACTTATGGATACGACAGGAATACCTGCTTATACAATTCATAAATATTTAAAATGGGATAAAGATAAGAACGAGTTTTCAGTAAATGAGTATTGTCCTAGCAAAGAAGAATATATTATTGTAGATGAAGCTAGTATGATAGATAGTGTTCTTATGAGTAGTTTACTTAAGGGAATTACTTATAGAGCTAAAATAATATTAGTAGGAGATTATTATCAATTACCAAGTGTTAGTCAAGGACAAGTATTAAAAGATTTGATAGATAGTAATTGTTTTGATGTTGTTAAATTAAATTGTTTATATAGACAGACAGAAGATAGTTATATTACTACTTTAGCTCATGAAATAAAAAATAAAGAAATTAATGAAAATTTTATGGCTAAGTATGATGATTATAATTTTATAGAATGTATAAATGAAAATATTATGGGTAGTGTTATAGATATTGTTAAAAAAGCTATTAATAAGGGTTATAATGATAAAGATATTCAAATACTTGCACCGATGTATAAAAGTATTAATGGAATTGATAATTTAAATAAGATATTACAAGATGTAATGAATCCTAAAGATCCATCAAAAAATGAAATAAATTCTGGAGAAATAATTTATCGTGAGGGGGATAAAATATTACAACTAGTTAATGATAGTGATAATTCTGTATCTAATGGAGATATTGGATATATTGAATCAATTACTTTAACAGATAAAAATAAATCTAAGAAAAACGAAGTAGTTGTTAACTTTTTTGGAAATAGAGTTATCTATACTCCTAAAGATTTTAAAAACATAACACATGGATATGCTATTAGTGTGCATAAATCACAAGGTGGTGAATTTAGAATGGTAATTATGCCTCTATCTTCTTCATTTAAGAGAATGTTATATAATAAATTAATATATACTGCAGTAACGAGAGCAAAAGAAAAGTTGATTTTAGTAGGAGATCCTAGTGCTTTTATTTATGGTATTAAAAATGATTATGTAGAAAATAGAAAAACTAGTTTAAAAGAATTAATTGAAAATAAGTATAATATTTCATAAGATGCAAATAATAATTATGGGTGATAAATATGAAAGTGAAAAATAGTTTATATATGATTGGTTTAGGAGTAGGAGGAGTTTTATTATACCAACAAATTAAAAATGGTAATTTTAGAAAAATGATTAGAAATATGAATAGTGCTAAAACTAAAATGATTGAAGATTTAGAAAATATGATGTAAATAAGTCTATGAACATTCATAGATTTTTTTATTTACTATGTTTTATTTGCTTTTTTATTAATTTTGTGCTATTCTATTTAGTCATAAAAGAAGGGATATTATGAGTTTTTATTTATTTAAAGAACCGTTTAAAGAAGGAATTAGTAGTGAAGAATTAATAAGACTAAAAAAAGAAAATACACTTGATTCTCGTACTAAAATTATCGAAGCTAATATTAGATTTGTTAAATATTTAGTAGAAGATTTTAATTGTGATTTTGATCAGAAAGAGGAATTGTTTCAAGTAGGATTAATTGGCTTAATAAAAGCAGTAGATACTTTTGATATTGATAAAGGATTTTCATTTTCTACATATGCTAAAAAATGTATTATGAATGAAATTTCTATGTATTTTAGAAAAAATAATAAAGATGAAAATCATTTAAATGATTTAAATGATTTTAGTGATATTGATTTAGAAGAAAACTATATTGAACAAGAAGAAAAGATAATAATTTTAAAAATGATTAAAGATTTACCAGAAAGAGAAAGAGAAATAATTTTAATGTATTTTGGTTTTTATGGTAAATTATATACACAATTAGAAATTGCTAATAAATTTGGAATAGGACAATCATATGTTTCTAGATTAATTAAATCTATTATAGTTAAATTTAGAAAAGAAATAGGAGATTATCAAGTTAATAAAAAAAGAAAAAGTACTAGATAAAATTATTTAGTATTTTTTTAATAGACAAAGTTATTTTTTTTTGATAAAATTATTAAAGTAGAGGTAAGAGAAATGAGTAGTAAGAATAAAAAAATAATAATTATATCATCAATAATAATTGTATTATTATTAATAATAATATTAGTTATATATAATATGAGAAAAAATAATAAATTAAATGAAAATAATATGAATATAATATCTGATAATTATCAAGAATTAGCTAGTAATATAGAAATATATAATGAAATAAGAAATAAATATTTAGAATTATCAATTGATTTTTATTATGAGAATTTTATGGATAATTATGATGAATATATAGAAATACTTGATAGTTATAATGAAGTAATTAATGATATAGATGATAATATATTAAAAATAGATAAAAGATGTAATGTAATATATAAAGATATTAATATTAATAATATTTGTAATAATTATCAAACTTTATATGAAAAGTTAATTAATTTATATGTAATGGATTTAAATAATTATAATTTAAAAGTAGATGGATATAATCAATATGCTAGTAAGAATATAGATAATTATGATGCTAAATATAAAGAATATATTGATTATAATAATGATTTAGAATATGAAGGAATAGATAGTGATGAAGAGAATTAAAGTACATAAAAAAAGTAATATATTTTTAAAAATTTTTATTTTTATATTTGCTTTTGGTATATTTAGTGGATTATTTTTATTTTATGGACCATGGCATGGTTTTAGAGATTTTTGGATTACTACTGCTATGACTACTAAATCGCATCAATATTTAGCAACATGGTTATATAGTGATAAGACTATAGAAGAAGTATTAGAGGCTAACAAAGTTATATCACCAGATGAAAATAGTAATCTTGATTTAATAGAGATAAATGATACTAAAAGTGATAATAATTTATATACTAATGAATATGAAAAACAAGTATTAGAACATGATGAAGATGAAATATATAAATATTTTAAAGTAGAAGGATATAGCTTTGATGCTTATATGGCAGTAATTTATGATCCTTCAAAAGTATCAGTAGTACATACTAAATATATGGGAAGTGATGGCCAGTATTTAGTAGATATGGCAAAAGAAAATAATGCAATAGTAGCTATTAATGGTGGAGGATTTTTAGATCAAGATGGTGAAGGTACTGGTGGACAACCCGTAGGTATAATCATTGAAGATAATAAAATTATTCAATCGTCTAGAGGAAATACTGGAGGATTAATTGGCTTTACTAATGATAATAAATTATTTTTAGGATATGTTTCAGCTAAGGAAGCAATAAATATGGGAATTAGAGATGCTATTGAATTTGGACCTTTTCTAATAGTTAATGGAAAAAGTGCTAGTATTACTGGAAATGGAGGATATGGAATACATCCAAGATCTGCTATTGGTCAAAGACAAGATGGAATAGTACTATTTTTAGTAATTGATGGAAGAAGAGTAGATTCAGTCGGAGCTTCAATAAAAGATGTTATGGAAATAATGGAAAATTATGGTGCATATAATGCTGCTAATTTAGATGGAGGTAATTCTTCAGTATTAGTTATTAATAATAAAATTATGAATAGACCAATAGATTGGTATCAAAGAGAACAAACAAGAAAAATATCAACGGGATTTATTGTTACAAATTAATTATTAATATGTCATTTAGTTATAGACAAGATAATAAAAATGATATATAATTAATTTATATTAAGATAGTAAAAGGAGCGTAACATATGGATAAGAATAAAAAAATAATAATTACATTATCAATATTAACAGTAATATTTACAATATTAGGTGGGACATTTGCATATTTTAAATGGCAAACTAGTGAAGAACAAAAGACAAACATTGTCTTTACATTAGAATCAGATTTTTCATGCGCTGCAGATGGAGGAGGTAATATTACTTCTAGTGATATTAATTTAATCCCTACAGAAGTAAATAGTAATACTGCTGCTAATTATATAAAAAGAACAGTAACCGTAACTCCTGCGATTAATGTAGCAGATAAAACTATCTATATGGACTTATGGTTAGATATAAATAGTATCGGTACAGGACTATCTAATAGTGATTATTTTATGTATTCATTTACTACTACTGATACTAGCCCATACGATGATGTTGTAGTGACTGGTAATTTTAAAGGAAAACAAGCTGGAGATAAAATAGAATTATTTACAGAAAATGAATATTCTTCATCAAATCCAGTAACATTTTATTTGTGGATTTGGTTAGATGCTGCTGAAGAATCATCATCAACAATGAATCAATCGTTTAGTCTATCATTAAATGGAAGTTGTACAGATGTATCATCAGAAGTACAACCTAGTAGTCCAGTATTAGATGACGGAATGATACCAATAACCTTTGATGTATCAGGAGATAATACCATAATAAAAACAGTATCAACAAGTGATAGTAGTTGGTATGATTATTCAAATAAAGAATGGGCAAATGCCATATTAGTGACTGAATCATCAAGAGATACATATTTAAATACATCTGGAGTAGAAGTAAATCAATCAGATATCTTAGCATATTTAGTATGGATACCAAGATACAAATATAAGATATGGACACTACAAGAAAGTAGTACAGGAAGTGAACAAGAAATAGAAATCATATTTGAATCAAAAGATGAAATATCAACTGGTAGTCAGGTCGGAGAATATATCACACATCCAGCATTTTGGTGGGATAATGATAGCGATGGAATAAGAGATGCAGGTGAAGAATTATCAGGTATATGGGTAGGTAAGTTTGAAACAACCGGAGACGCTACAACACCGACAATACTACCAGATGTAACTTCATTAAGGGATCAGAATATATCAACCCAATTTCAAACAGCTTTAAAGTTTGCTGGTGGCACCCTATCAGGAAGTAATGTGACATTTACTGGCTCATCAACCTATGGATTAACAACAAATACCGATAGTCATATGATGAAAAATAGTGAATGGGGAGCAGTAGCTTACCTATCCCATTCCAAATATGGAGTAAATAGAGAGGTGTATATAAACAACAGTAGTGATTTTTATACAGGAAGAAGTGGAGGAAATGTTGGTGGAAATGTATCATCTAGTACTAATGGAACGTATACTTGGGATGGTTTTTTGACAAGCGATAATATCACAAGAGATTTAACCAAAGTAGCCAGTACAACAGGTAACATTACTGGAGTATATGATATGTCTGGAGGAGCATCTGAATATGTAATGGGAAATTATAATAATAGATTAGGAAGTAGTGGTTTTAGTTTTAGTACGTTTCCAGTAAGTAAATATTATGATTTATATACATCAACAACAAGTAGTTTAACGGCTTGTAATGGTGGAGTATGCTATGGACACGCTTTATCAGAAACAGAATCATGGTATAGAGATATTGCCTTTTTCGTTTCTTCAAGTTTTCCGTGGTTTAATCGTGGTGGTATGGGTTCGGGCGTCTTCGGCTTCGACTACCACGGCGGTGGTAATGCGTACTCTAGCTACGCCGCCCGCTTGGTTTTCGGCATAGGAGCGTAGCGACATGCTCTTTTGAAACGGAGGTTATGACAATAGGAAAAGATAAATAGGTAGCAGAAAAATGCGAAATGGAGATGTGCCCGGTTTGCCTCTTTTTTTGCAAAACGGGCACTGGGTAGGTTGCTTTTATAATAGTCTTTATTTAGAAGACTATTCTTTTTTTATAATTGTATCGAATATGGTAGATTTTATTTTGAGATAATGATATAATTTATTTAGGGTGGTTCATTATGAATATAACATTATTACCAGCAGATAGTTATATAGTAGTTAATAAGAGTGTTATTACTTCATATGATATGGATGTTATTAATATGTTATATTTACCGATAATAGGGCCATTAGCAGTATCTTTATATATAAATCTTTATAATGATTTAAATATGGTAAAGACTTTAAGTGATAATTTAAGTCATGCTCATTTATTAGCTAATTTACATGTTTCTAGTAGGGAATTTTTAGAAATTAGAAGTTCTTTAGAAGCAGTTGGTTTAATTAAGAGCTATGTTAAGACTGATAGTGTTAATAATTATATTTATGAATTATATTCACCTATATCTAGTCATGAGTTTTTTTCTCATCCTATATTTAATATTGTACTATATAATAATATTGGCAAAGTAGAATATGATAGGCTTATTAATTATTTTAAAGTTCCTAAAATAAATAAAGATGGTTATGTAGAAATTACTAAAAGTTTTAATCAAGTATTTGATAGTATTCCTAAAACATCTTTTGATATATATAAAGATAATATTAGAAAATATAATAAATTGAAATTAAATATTGATAGTAATTTTGATATGAATTTTTTAATTGAAAGTATGCCTAAGCATATTGATAGGAAAATATTTACTAAGGATTTACAAGAATTAATTATTTCACTAGCTTATTTATATGATATAGATGTGTCTAAGATGGCTAATATTATTAAATCTTGTATTAATGAAAGAGGACTAGTAAATAGAGATGAATTAAGGAAAGTTGCAAGAGATCATTATCAGTTTGATCATAGTGGTCTACTGCCAACAGTAATTGAACAGACACAACCAGAATATTTAAGGAAACCGATTGGTGATAATTCTAGAATTGCTAAGATGATTTATACGTTTGAAACTGTTAGTCCATATGACTTTTTAAAAAGTAAATGTGGGGATGCCGAACCAGTAAAAAGAGATATCAGGCTATTAGAAGATTTAATTATTGATTATAAATTAAAACCAGGAGTGGTAAATGTTCTTATTGATTATGTTCTTAAGACAAATGATAATAAATTAAATAAATCTTTAGTAGAAACAATTGCTGGTCAATGGGTAAGAAAAAAGATTGAGACTGTTGAAGATGCGATGGAGATTGCCAGAAAGAATCATCAAACAAATATAAATAATAAGAATTCTAAGAAAGTATATAAAGATAAAAATGTACCGGTATGGTTTGATAAGAATATTGAAACTGAAGAAGCAAGTGATGAAGAAAGATTAGCAATTGAAGAGATGCTTAAGGAGTATAAGTAATATGGATAATGTAAAGGAAATAATGAAGAATTCTAAATATGGAAAGTCTAATTATAAGTTAGAAAGAGATTATCAAAAAGATTATGATAACGATATGTTATTTAGAAAAATATGCAATAAATTAGAATTACCTACGGATACTTTGATGAAATATACGACTAAGATTGAAAAGAGTGTTTGTGAACTTAAAAATTGTCAAGGATGTAAAAATATTTTAGAGTGTAAAAATGAAGTAGAAGGGTATGTTTATTATCCTGAAAGAAATATTGATGATGTTGAATTTTCTTATGTTCCATGTAAGTATAAAAAAGAAATTGATAATAATAATAAGTATTTAGATAATATATATTATTTTAATATTAATAAAGATATAAAAGATGCTTCAATGGGAAATATTGATACTAAAGACAAGAATCGTTTTGAAGTAATTAAATGGATAAAAGAATATTTAAGTAGTGTCAAAAGAAAAGAATATCATAAAGGATTATATTTATCTGGTAATTTTGGTTGTGGTAAGACTTATTTATTATCTGCTATGTTAAATGAAATAGCTAAAAGTGGAAAATTGGTAGCAATTGTCTATTATCCAGAGTTTTTAAGAAGTTTAAAAGAATCTTTTTATGATAGTGAAGAATATAAAAGAAAATTTAATTTAATTAAAAAGGCAGATTATTTGCTTTTTGATGATATTGGAGCAGATTGTGTTACTGAGTGGTCAAGAGATGAAATATTAGGAACGATACTACAGTATCGAATGGAAGAAAGACTAGCAACATTCTTTACTTCTAATTTAACAATTGATGAATTAGATGAACATTTAGCAGTAACTAATAAAGAGACTGATCGTGTTAAATCAAGAAGAATAATTGAAAGAATAAAGCAATTATGTGAATGTAAAATAATGATTAGTGAAAATAAAAGAAAGTGAGGGTAATTATGAATAATATGAGTAAAAATATTAAAAATGATGATGGAACAGAAGATACTTTAGTAATTAATTCAAGTGATAATTACGATTTAAAGTTAGATAAAAGTTATGTTTTAGCTAACCGTACTTTAAAAAAAGAAAGTAAATTATCTAAAAAATTTAAGGGTTCTATTTTAGGAGCAGATATAGGTTTTAAAAGTGGCGGTTTTTCCAATATTGCAATATTAGCGACAGTAATTGCTATTGGAGTTATCTTAATAATGTATTTTATGTGGAGATTTTAAAAGAAAGAAGGAGTATTCATGGATTATACAGCATTACAAGTTAAGACTAGTTATTCTCTTTTAAATAGTTTAAATGAAATAAAGAAACTAGTTAGTAGAGCGTATGACTATGGATATAAATCTTTAGCCATAACTGATGTAGATAATATGTTTGGAGTTATGGAGTTTTATCAAGAATGTAAAAAATTTAATATAAAGCCTATTGTAGGTATTGAACTGCATATTTTAGAATATGTAGTTTTGTTGTATGCTAAAAATAATTTAGGATATAAAAATTTAATTAAATTAGCGACAATTGTTTCTGATAGAGAATTATCAATTGATGATTTAATAAAATATAAAGATAATTTAATACTAGTAATGCCTTATGATAAATATAATGAAGATATATATAATATATATGAAGAACATTTTATAGGATATAGTAATAAGTTAGATAGAGATAAAATTAATGATAGGAAAGTATTTATAAATGATGTTAGTTATTTAGATGCTTCTGATGATGAATATTTAGATTATCTTAAAATGATTGATTTAGGAAAAGTATTAGGAGAGTATGCTTTCCATGAAAATAGTGGTAAACATTTGATAAAACAAGAAGATATTTTAAATTATACTTTTATAGAGGATATAGAAAATACTAAATATATTTCTGATAATTGTAATTTAGAATTAGGCTATACTCCTAATTTATTACCTATTTATGATAAAGATATTGATAGTCGTGAATTTTTACATAATTTATCGTTTAAAGGATTAAATAAAAGATTAAATGGAAATATTCCTATAGTGTATAAAGAAAGATTGGAACATGAATTATCAGTAATCGATAAGATGGGATTTAATGATTATTTTTTAATAGTATATGATTATGTTTTATATGCTAAAAAAAATAATATTTTAGTAGGTCCTGGTAGAGGATCTGCTGCAGGGTCTTTAGTTAGTTATACATTAGGAATAACTGATATAGATCCAATTAAATATAATTTATTATTTGAACGTTTTTTAAATAGTGAAAGAATAACTATGCCAGATATTGATATTGATTTTGATGCATTAAAAAGGCAAGATGTAATTGATTATGTTATTAATAAATATGGAGAGAAAAAAGTAGTTGGAATTATTACTTTTAATACTTTAGGAGCAAAACAAGTTGTTAGAGATGTTGGGAGAGTATTAAAAATTTCTAACTCTCTTATTGATAATATCAGTAGAATGTGCTTTGATAATTTATATACTTCATATAATGAAAATAGTCAATTAAGAAAATTAGTTAATAATTCACCACAAATAAAGAAATTATATGAAATTGCTATTCATTTAGAGGGGTTACCTAGGCATATATCTATTCATGCAGCTGGTGTTGTTATGAGTAATATTGATATAGATGAAACAATTCCTTTGTATCGAAATCAGTTAGGAATGTATGTTTCAGGGTATTCTAAAGATTATTTAGAACCATTAGGCTTATTAAAAATGGATTTTTTAGGAATATCTAATTTAACTTTATTAGATGAAGTTATAAATAATATTAGAAAAGATAAAAAGATAAATATTACTTTTAATAATATCCCTTTAGAAGATAAAAAGACAATTGATTTATTTAGTAGAGGGGATACTGATGGAATATTTCAATTTGAATCTCCAGGAATGATTTGCTTTTTAAAAAAATTAAAAGCACAAAATTTTAATGATATAGTAGCAGCCATTGCCCTTTATCGACCTGGTCCTATGGAAAGTATACCAGAATATTTAAAACGAAGAAGTGGAAAAGTAGCTATTGATTATATACATCCTGATTTAGAAGATATCTTAAAAGAGACATATGGCATAATTATTTATCAAGAGCAGATTATGCAAATTGCTTGTAAAATGGCTGGTTATTCTTTAGGAGAAGCAGATCTTTTAAGAAGAGCTATGAGTAAGAAAAAAGAAAGTATTATGTTAGAAGAAAGATCTAAATTTATAGAAAGAAGTGTTTCTTTAGGATATGATAAAGAGATAGTTATAAAAGTATATGATTTAATTTTAAAGTTTGCTAAATATGGATTTAATAAATCACATGCGGTATCATATTCGATGGTATCCTATAAAATGGCTTTTTTAAAAGTACATTTTTATAGTTATTTTATGTTATCAATATTAAATAATTCTATTAATAATGAGAGTAAAACAAGTAAATATATTGCTATGTTACGAGGAAAAAATATTAAAGTTTTAAAACCAAGTATTCTTGAATCTTTAGATAAATATATTATAAATAATGATAAGATTTTATGCCCATTATCTATAATTAGAAATATTGGCGGTAATATTACTAATATTATTATTAAAGAAAGAGAAAAAGGTATATTTATTAATTTTATTGATTTTGTTAAAAGAACTTATAGTCAAACAGTTAATAGGAAAGTATTAGAAAGTCTAATTAAAGCAGGTTGTTTTGATTGCTTTGATTATAATAAAAAAACATTAATTAATAATTTAGACAATATTTTAAATTATGTAGAGTTATCTTCAGATAGTGGATTAATTGAGGTGTCAGAACCAATTATTGATATCTTTGATGAATATAGTAAAGATGAATTAATAAAACAAGAATTTGAATTATTTGGTTTTTATTTATCAGAACATCCAGTTAGTAAATATAAAGATAATACTAGTAGTAGTACTTTAAGTCTTAGTTATTTAGTTGATAAATATATTGAAATAGTTTTAGAAATTAATAGTATTAAAGAAGTAATTACTAAGAAGAATGATGTAATGGCCTTTTTTAAAGGTAATGATGAATATTCACAAGTAGATTTGACTTTGTTTCCTAAAATATATAGTGATAATTTAGATATATCTTTACATGATATTGTAAAAGTTTATGGAAAAGTAGAGAAAAGATTAGATAATTATCAAATCGTTGTTTCTAAAATAGTTAAATTAACGAAGTAATTTATATAGGAGTAGATATGAAAAAGAAGAAAATAATATTAATACTGATTGTTTTATTACTTATTAGTGGTTGTAGTAAAAAATATACTGTGACAATCATAAATAGTAATGGAGAATTATTAGATACTATTACTATATCAAAAGGGGATAATCTATCTAATATAGATAAGCCTGAAAAGGATGGATATATTTTTGTATCTTGGATGAAAGATGGTATAAAGTATGATGAAAATACTCCTATATACGATAATATTACGATTGAACCTAAATGGGTTTTAGTTCCCCAAATATATAATAACTATACGATAAGTTTTGATTTTGGAGATGAAACAATAAAAACACAGACAGTAAAAGAAGGAGATAAAGTTGATAAACCAAGTGATCCAGTAAAAGAAAACTATCAATTTATTGGTTGGTATTATAATGATAAATTATATGATTTTGATTTAGAAGTACATAGTGATATGACGTTGGTAGCTAAATATGAAATTAAAAAAGTAACCGTTAGCTTTGATCTAGATGGTGGTAGTGGTGTTAAAAAGATTGAAATTGATTGTGGAACTCCTTTAGAAAACATTGAAAATCCTACTAAATTTGGCTATCGTTTCATTAGTTGGTATTATAATGAAGAACCATTTGATATATCACAAAGTATATATGAAGATATAGAATTAATAGCTAAATGGGAAGCTATTGAATATGTTAGGGTTTCTTTTGATACTGATGGTGGAAATACAATTAAAAGTAAAATGATTGAAAAAAACACAAAACTAGATAAAATAGAGATTCCTGTAAAAGAGGGGTATACTTTTAAATATTGGCTTTTAGACAATGATATATTTGATAATGATATAATAATAACTAAAAATATTACTCTTAAAGCAGTTTATGAAAAGAATTATTAAATAATATATATACATATTATTTATTAGGAATTGAAAAATATTTTGATTTATTGTATAATCTAATTATATATGGAGGTTATGATGGAATTAATAAAAAGACATAAGGGGTTATTTATTGTATCAGTACTTGCTTTGATACTGATAATTATACTATTTATAATTTTTGCAAGAATGATTTTTTCTTCTGGAAATACTGTATATGGAGATAGACTTACAGGGATTGTAAAAATAGATAGTAGTGATACTGAAGAACTAACTAATGAGACTAAAGAATTAGATGAGGTAGTAGATGTTTCTGTAAGAACACAAGGGAAAATTATTTATATTACAATAACGTATGCGAATAGTGTAAGTAAAGAAAAAGCAAAAGAAATTGCTAGTGGTACATATAAGTATTACAGTGAAGATGTAATAGCATATTATGATTTTGAATACTTTTTAACACAAGAAAAAGAAGAAAGCGATGAAGAAGAAAGTAGTGTATTTACTATTGCAGGAACTAAACATCCAGATAATGACTATATAAGTTGGACAAAGAATTAGAGGTTATATTATGAAGAAAAATAATAAAGCAAATAAAATAGTAGTTTTATCTATTATAGGGGTACTTTTACTAGTATGCTTAATAGTTTTTATTCTTAATTATACTAAAGATTCATCTAGTTTTTCTTTACTTGAGAAAAATTGGATTAATAATCATAAAAATGGAGTTGTTGATGTTTCTGTTTATAATGATGTACCTATATATGGTGAAGATGGTGAAGGAATTATATTTTCTTATCTAGAAGAATTTACAAATTCCTATGATATTCAATTTAATAAAGTATCTTATCTTCAAAACAATAATAATAATTTAAAGAATGTTTCTTTTAGAATATTAGATTATAGTACAACATTGTCTGATAATGATATTTTAATGTATCATGATTATTATGTTATTGTAAGTAAAGATAATAATAGTATAAATGAAATAACAGAACTTACTGATCAGTCAGTTGGGGTATTAGATAGTGATATTTCCAATGTTAGATATTTCTTAAATGATGCTGATGGTATTAAATTTACTTCATGTAAAGATATTATAGAGATGCTATCTTATTTAGAGGACGATACTATTTCTTATATGGTAGTACCAAAAAATCTTTATTTAGATGATATTTTAGAAAATCAATTAAATATAGTATATCATCTTGATGATTTATATAAAAAATATGTTTTAACAGTTAATAATGATAAAACGTTGAAAAGTATTATGAATAAATTTTTTATGATATATGAAAAAAACTTTGAAAAAGAAAAATATAAGGAATATTTCATTAATTCATTTTTTGAATATTCTGATATTAGTGAAGTTGAAAAAATGAATTATAATGCTTCAAATTATGTATATGGTTATGTAGTTAATATGCCATATGAAAATATGATTAATAAAGAATTTGTTGGTACAATATCAAATTATTTAAGTGACTTTGAGGATTTAGCAGAAGTTGATTTTAAATTAGTTGCTTATCAAAATATTAATGAATTAAAACAAGCTTTTTCAAGAGGAGAAGTTGATGTATTATTTGCTAATTTTAATACAAATGGTGTTAATATCGATGTCATAAATACTGTTAGTCCATTTACAGAGACATATGTTATTTTAAGTAAAGACGAATATGTAATGAGTTCAATTAGAAGCCTTAAAGGAAAAGAAGTATATACTGTAAATAATACTTATTTATATGATTATCTAAATACAAATGGTGTAGTAGCTAAAGGATATAATAATACTGATGATTTACTTAGAAATATTAATAATAATAGTATAGTTATTTTAGATTTAGATACATATCAATATTATAAGGATAAAAAGTTTAAAGATTATAAAATATTATATTTTGGAAATATTGACAACGATTATACTTTTGCAATTAGAGATGTTAGTAAAAATACTACTTTTTCAAAATTATTTAGTTATTATATAAGTAGCGTCAATTATCAAAATATTAAATATGACTATAATACTAATTATATAATTAATTCTAAAAATGAAATTGGTATAATGATTAAATATGTTTTTGCTATAGTAGGAATTGTAGTTCTTTCTCTAATTATTCTATATTTAATCATTAAAAGAAAAAAGAAGAAAAGTGATATTACTAAAGATGATAAATTAAAATTTATTGATGTAATGACTTCTTTAAAAAATAGAAATTATCTTAATTATAATATTAAAAAATGGGATGATAATGTAATATATCCTCAAGCAATAGTTATAATAGATCTAAATAATATTAAATATATAAATGATAATTATGGACATGCAGAAGGTGATGAAGTAATTAAAAAGGCTGCAAGTATTTTAATTGTTAATCAGCAAGAAAATACAGATATTATTAGAACTGATGGTAATGAATTTTTAGTATATATGGTTGGATATAATGAGAAGAAAGTTCAAGAATATATACGAAAAATAAATAAAGAAATGAAAGAATTACCACATGAATTTGGAGCATCACTTGGTTATAGTATGATATTAGATGATGTTAAAACAATTGATGACGCAATAAATGAAGCAACATTATCAATGAGGCAAGCAAAAGAAAAATTATAATGGTGAAAAATATGAAAGAAAAGTTAAAGGGGTATTTAAAAAAGTTATATAAAATAGTTAAAAAACCAGAGATGGCAATATTACCAGCTAATATTGCCTTCTATTTGATACTGGCAATTATTCCTCTTTTAACAGTTATTGTTTTACTTGCATCATCATTTGATATTTCTATTGATTTAGTAGCAAAATTCGTTGAAAGTATTATGCCAGAACAAGTAAGCGATGCTATAATAGAGGTAATTTCCGGAAAAGGATTTGATAAAAATGTTGGTTTCTTTAATATTGTAGCATTTATTTTAGCATCAAATGGAACATATGCAGTTATTAAGACATCTAATGCATTATATAAAATAAAAAATACAGATTGGTTAAAGGATCGAATTAGTTCAATAATTTTATTACTAATTGTTATAGTTTTAATTGTCTTTTTAATAGTGGTTCCAATATTTGGTGATAGTATTTTATTGCTTATTAGTAAAGCTAAAATATTAGAAGACTATATTGATGAATTTAGAATAATATTCAATTTTATAAAATGGCCGCTTACTTTATTAATAATATATTTTAATATAAAATTAATTTATACGATGTCACCAAGTAAAAATATCAAAAGTGAAGAGACTACTTATGGAGCAATATTTACTACAGTTATGTGGTCTTTATCAACTTTAGTATTTAAATTTTACTTAAAATATTTTGCTAGATATGACATTTTATATGGTAATTTATCAACATTAATTATTTTAATGGTTTGGGTATATTTTTTATCATTTATTTTTGTATATGGTATGGCTATTAATGTATCAAGAAAAGAAGAACAGGAATTGATAAAATTTCAACAAAAATTGGAGGAAGAAATTCAAGAGAAAAAAAGATTAAAAGAAGAAAAAAAGAAAAAAAAGAAAAAAAATAGTAATGAAAATTCTAATATTAAACAAAAAAATAATACGTAATTAAATTAATTATGTATTTTTTTATGTAAATTAGCATATATAAATGGCTTTTAAGTACTTTACTTAAAAGCCACCGTTATTATACATAGATTATAACATAATCATGGTATTTATGTCTATATTTAAATTACAAAAATGTTTTTATAAATATCTTCTATATTTATACAA
>CALVON010000035.1 GCA_944350315.1 uncultured Bacilli bacterium
AAGGAAAATTATAATGGTTGAAAAGATTGTTGATATAGTAAAAGAATTTATAGAAAAACATTTTCTTCCTTCGTTGTTGTCTGTGGTTTTAACTGCATTGATATATTATAAAACTCCATATGATTTAGATATTATCGTAAAGCTGGGTAAAAATTTGTATTTATTTTCGTTATTTTGTTTAATTTTATTTATTATCGAAATATTTATTTATATTTGTAAAAAAATAATAAATAGATTAAATATGACAATTGAGCAAAACAAATATAATCGAGAGTTGGAAGAACAAAATATTGAATACATACATAATGTGTTAGACTCACTAACTCCAGAAGAACTTGAGTTGATAGATTACATTGTTTCCCAAGATAATCGTCCTATTATAGCGTATTCTATGATACAAGGTACAATTTATATGGATAGTTTATTTGATTCCAGACAATATAGAATAACAGAAAAAAGTATAACAGACGTAGATCCGTACAATATTTCAAATAAAAAAACCTATAAGAAAGGTCAATATGTTATACAATTTAAATTAAAAGAGGATATTTACCAATTACTATCTAAGATTAAGAAAAAAACTGGAAAAATTTCCAGATTTTAATGAGCATTGAAGAATGCTTTTTTTATTTTATTATTTTATATATGGACATGTTATGTTTATAGCAAATCGTATATAATGTAAGTGTTGTTATTAAATATTGTCCGGTTTCATAATTACTATAAGTCGTTTGAGAAATCATACATTCATCAGAAAGTTGTTGTTGAGTCATTTTAAGATTAGTCCTTAGTATCTTTAAATTCTTACCAATGTTCTTTTTATCTATTTTATCTATTTTTTGAAAATTATTTTCATTAGATAAACCTAAGATATAATCAATGGAATATTTATATAAGTTTGAAAATTTAACTAATTTTGTCAGTGGCATTGAATCATAGTTGTTTTCCCAACCTGTAACTGTTTTTCTTGAAACACCTAATACTTTTCCTAATTCTTCTTGTGTAATTTCAAGTTCCTCTCTACAACTTTTTAAATTATTATTTATTAACATTGTTATCACCAATTTTAATTTTCCCATTTAATTGTGGCGTATTGCTAAAATGCTGGGTTATTTGGTAAAATGATGATATAATAATAATATCAAGCTAAAATAGACAATATTTTACGATTAGAAAGAAGGTGAATATTTATGTATATTACTTTTGAAGATGCTGCTATAAGTTTTCTTAAAGCTGCTTTTGTGACGACTTTAGCTGTGATACAATTACTCTTAACTTTACAATTTTATAAACTTGGATGTTCATATTGTGATTTTATGAATATACCTTATGATTTTGCTTTAACTGTTATGAGTCCTGGTTTTGCTATAGAAGTTGCAATCGTTTTAAGCGTTATAGAAATTAGTGTTGTTATTTGGCTATTCAATAAATTAAAACGATTTAAGTTAATTAAGCTTATGTCAGATAATTTTTCTTCCATTTTTTAACAGTTGCAATACTAATCTAATGGCTATATAATATTTTTTAATTGATATATTTAAGGTGATATTAATGAATAATTTGCTAAAGATTCTTAACGATAGGAAAATCGAAAAAAAATATTTATATAATAGTAACGAATCTATGCCTTCAAATGATTTAAATGATTTACTAGACTTGTTTATTGATGAAAATGATATTTCTATGAAAATATTATATAAGAACAACAGAATAATAAATGAATTTACATTTTATGTTTATTGCTGTGTTTATGATAACAATTATGATGTTTTTATAAACTTAACGGATAATGAATATCTATATTCTAACATTCTTAGAAAACATTTTAGTGATCATAATAAAGCATTGGAATATTATTATTTTCTTGAGAATATTATTAAAGATAATGATTTGTCAAAAATTTCTCAAAAACTTATAAGATGTTTTTAATAGAAAAATGTACTTTTTTTAAATCGATATGTGTGATATACTTTTACTGTAGTGTTGAAGATTACTGATAAGTATAATTATTTAATAATAGATGGTAGTATTAGTCTATTTGAGATTGGTACTACTTTTTTGTTAGTACCAATGATTAGAAGGAGGTACTAGCACGAAAAGAATAATTAAAAATGAATATGGTAGTATAGGTATTAATCTTAAGAAGTTAATGGATGATAAAATGATAACAATCAATGAGATGAGTAGATTTGCAAAGGTCAGATATGAAACTGTCAGAAAATATTACAACAATGATTGTTACTGGTATGATGGAGTAACACTTGCTAAATTTTGTTATGTTTTAGAATGTGATATTAATCAGTTGTTAATCTATGAACCATCTCAAACACTACAAAACTCAAAAATTCATGGTTAATTATACTTTTCAGTATGCCGGTTTTTACTAAAATTTAGTAATAATCGGCATTATTTTTTTTGACTTAAAATGAAAAAAGCCTTTAAATACAAGAATGAATTGGAAAAAAAGAGAAAAAAATGGGAAAAAAAGCATAGATAATTTTGGGTATTGAAAATATATTGATAGGCGTTATAATGATTATAATAGCAGTAGCTATACAGAAAGGAGTAAGGAAAAGATATACAAGACTTATTACATAAATTTGTAATTGCATTTGTAAATACTAAATGCTATCATAGTCAGCAATATATTTATTTTTGGGATGTGATGGTATGTGGTATTTGACTAAGTGGTTGGATTTAAAAGTCTGTATTAAAAGTATATCCTTTTCTTCCCAAAATATTTGTCTTTTAAAAGAGTAAATTGCATTATGTGCTTTTTGCTCTTTTTTTGTATGGAAGGAGGAATTAAATTGAAAAACAATGATTATTTAAAACAGTATATTGTTGAACAATTTGATTATATAAGTTATAAAAAATTGGTAGAGATTTTTATTAACTTGATTGAGACATTACAAATAACTATTGGTGATTATGAAACTGGAATTAGTATAACACCAAATTATGAACTTAATTATAGTAGTTATTCTGGTAAACTACCAAATTCCAAAATAGAGTCTTTTATAATAAGAGACTATAATAATGAATGCAAAGCTAAAGCGTGTATAAAAAAATTTACTATTGCTTTTAATAAATTAAATGATATGGAAAAGAAAATATTTTATAATACCTTTATTGACAAGAGTAAAGATGAGTTTATTATTTCAAAATTCAATTTATGTAGCAAAGAGCTAAATAAAATAAGAAAAAGTGCAGTGATTAAATTCTCATTATATTTAGGGTTCGATAAAATTATTAATCAAGTTTTTTAATAGATTGAAAAATGGAGGAGGATAAAAATGATATTAAAAAATTTAAAAAGATATTTGATTACGTATGTAAGCGATAATCAAAAACAAGAAATTGTGCTATATGGACATAGTGAAAAAGAGGTAATTGCAAATGTAATTACTTTTTTTATTTCTGTAGGAAAGAATATTGAATGTGATTCGGTTAGTGCAAAGGAGATTAATGATGAAAATGA
>CALVON010000036.1 GCA_944350315.1 uncultured Bacilli bacterium
ACTTTACTATTATTGAAAATGATAAAGGTCATAATATAAAATTAGCTTTCAAGTGGATAGATTTAAAAGAAATAAATAATTATGATATTAGACCTAGTTTTCTTAAACAAATTTTAGAAGATGAAAAACTTGAATTTAATCATTTGATTTTTAATGAATTAGATTAAGTGCATTATTCATATAAAAAACTTTTGATTATAAATTTAAGTGATATAGTTACTATGAAAGATTTTTATAAAAAAATAATAGAGCTATATACAAATAGAATAATTTTTGGATTTTATATAACTATTTAAAAGATTGAATTAGGTAATAATTAGGTAATATTTTTTTAGATTTTTCTTAATTATATTTAATTTTCTTTAATATAATTTAAACAAGAAAGGTTGGAAAATAAGAGAAAAGTGAAGTTATAAAATAAAAAGTAATTAAACAATTTCGCCCCTGAAGGCTACCGAAAGGTAGCCATTTTTGTTTATTTATAAAAAATCATGATAGCTCAAAATATTTTAGATGGTAATTGGATGATATTTTTAGATTAAAATATTATATGTTGAATATGTTACCAATATAAAATAAAAACAATCCCATTCTGATATAATTAAGTTAAAGACAAAAATTATACGAAAGGGTGGTATCTACGAAAATTATA
Source organism: uncultured Bacilli bacterium (assembly GCA_944350315.1). Taxonomy (GTDB): domain Bacteria; phylum Bacillota_I; class Bacilli_A; order RF39; family UBA660; genus RUG705. The sequence continues at coordinate 653 of CALVON010000036.1, forward strand.
ACAGATGAAATGATATTTAGAAAGAGATTATGTGAATTTGCGTTAAATAATGGTCTAGATAAATTAATCATATGTTAATTTTGGGTTCCGGTAAAATTTAAAAATAAATTAAAAAAAGTAAATTTGCTTTATCAACAGATTTACTTTTTTCTTTAAAAATAAGGTAAACATTCCTAAAATTTATTATAATATAAAAAAACAAACAGTGAAAAAATATTCACTGAGCAAAAATAAAGGAGATGTTTACATGAATAATTATATTATAGATTGTTATAAATTGAAAAGGGATATTTTAAATTTTTGAAGATTTAGATAGAGTTATAGATGCACCAAGTCAAAATAAATAGGTTGTAAATGGATATCATGTATGTGAAGCAATAATTTTAGGGAAAAATGAAAAATAACCATTTAGTGTATATAGCGAAATATATTCTTGTAAAAGTAAGAGATTTATAAGTATGAATAAATATACTAAAGATAGTATTGATGTAGTAAAAAAAATACTTAATAGAAAATGTAATAGAGGTACAACGATAATAAAATAACAGATTATGTTGATAAAAAACAGAGATTACTTAGTTATAAAAAGACATTTTTATTTAAAGGAAAAATGCTTATGAAGAAGCACTTAAAAGAAAAGGTAAAGCAAAAATGGTTTTATGGTTTGAAGATGAAAAATATGAAGTAAGCCTATCACATACGAAAGTGACATTACCTTATAATAAAAAGGATTATGAATTAGTAATTGTATATGGTTTAAGTGAAGAGAGACCACTAATATTATTAATAAATAGATCAATATATAGTTAAGAAGAAATTATAAAAGCAGTTAAATTATATTTTTATAGATGGCGTGTAGAAGAATACTTAAGGCAATCAATAATTTAAATTTAATGCTTATGATACATATGGGACATTTAGGAATGTTTATAGAAGATATGAATAAGAAATTACTTACCATAAAAATAATAGAAAGTAGTAAATCTTTAAAAAATAAAATGCTTGTATGGTTTTATCAGGTAACAAGAGGAATAAAGGAAATACTTAAGTATGTCAAAGAAGGAATAAAAACATTTGAGAGAATAAAAATACAAACAATTAGAACTTAACTTTAAATAAATTTTAACTGAATATTACCCTAAAAAAAGAACATTTAGCGATGTTCTGCGTCAGCGTGCAGTAAAATAATAAAAAAATCAAATTTCATAGCATTCTTTCATTTTCATGCCATAGTTGTTAAAAAGCTATAGTTTTTCTGTAAAAAACCGAAACTCAAATATGGTTGCATTTTTATAAAAATTGTGATACATTATTAATAGGAAAGAGTGTCAAGCAGTATTAGACCTTTTATCTTAATGATGGTTTTTTTCTGCTCATCAGTTAATCGTATTATTATGAAAATACCATCTAGAATGTAGGTGGTATTTTTAGTTAAAATTTATATTTATTCTTTAATTCAGAGGGTAAAAAAATTAAGGAGGTTCTATATGAACAAAAAAATTTTATTATTATTTACTGCCGTTATTTTTATGATGTTAACATCAAATGTTAGTGCTTCAGAAAGATGCGGAGTTTATACAGAGGAAGATTTAGCGTTTTATGAATCTTTAAATAGGCCAGACATTTATGATTTAAGTTGTTCTAATGGCACACCATTTACGGATGAATATTTAGAAACTTTAAATCAAGATTCTAATCTAATGGCACGTAGATATTTTACTAATAAAATAGATGTCCCAGCTTTTGAACAATTACCAGATTATTGTGGACCGGCTTCAATGAAACAAGCAATACATGCTATTAGAGGTACTTCTAGTTCTCAAGAATATTATGGAACATTAGTTGGTACAAATACATCATCTGGTACTGATCAAAGATATATTGCAGGTGCTATGAATTCAGAATTAGGTATATCTAACTATACTTATGTATGGACTAGTACTTTGACAAATAGTCAATTTTATAATATTGTAAAAAGAAGTATTGACTTAGGTTATCCACCAATTATGCACATTAGAATGGAAGAAATGCCTGCGTATAATTATAGTAATTCAGGAGGACATTTTGTAACAATAAGTGGACATACAATTACTGGAATTATTGGTGATGACTATAGTCCAATAAATATATATTATGTTGATCCTAATAGAGCATATAATAATGGCTCTGCTTTTGGAGAAAAAATGGTTTCTTTACCTATTATAAAAAATGCAGGATATGCTGGTGTCCTTGTATACGCAGTTTAATATGTTTTTATTAATAAATGGAGTAAAAAATGAAAAATATAAAGAATATAGTGATTGTTGTTTTATCATTGATTGTAGTATTGCTAATATTTTTTGTAGTTAAATTAAAAATGGATTCAAATATAGAACAAAAAAATAATACGAATAATGATATGACTGAAAATGAATTAGAGCAGAAAGAATATGACTGTAGTTTTACACAAACTTATAGAGTGATAGATAAAATAGATTATCCTTTGGCAGCGGATGGGGTATCTTATATTGTTGTTGATACTTATCAAGGTTATGATCCATTTGTTGTGGCAATTCCATCATCTACAGATAATTTAGAAACATATAAGTATTATGAGTTTACCTATCATTTGAAAGGAAAGGGATTAATAAATAATTTTAAACAACTAAATTCTTATTTAATTCCTTCATTGTTTAACAAATATAATGGTAATAATTCATCAGGAACAGTATATGTTGAATTAGATATTGTTGAGACATCGAAAAAAGGTGTTGAACAAATACAAGAAGACATATGTAAATAATAATTGAAACTAGAGTAATTTAAAGTAATATTTATCTTAGTTCTTGACATTTGAGTATGGAGCAAATTCCAAAACTTCACACCTATTTGGTGGGGAGTTTTTTTCACATAATTACCTAAAGATAGACAAATTAGGACTAGGCTGTCCTATGAATAAGTAAAAAGGCTACATTTTTATTTATATGAAATTATATCAAAAGATATTGTTAAATTATTTTGTAGTAATAAATGACTGCTATTAATTTGTTATTAAAATAGTAATTATTATCAACTAAGTATTTACAATAAAATAAATTGAAAATTAAAATAAAGATGGTATAATATTATTATAAATAAATTTTTTATTTATAAAAAAGGAGGTAACAATGGCAAAATACGTATGCAGTGTGTGTGGATTTATTTATGACGAAGAGGAAGGAATACCTGAAAAAGGTATTAAACCAGGAACAAAATTTGAAGATTTACCAGAAGATTTTGAGTGCCTATGGTGCGGTGCTTCAAAGGATGCTTTTGATATAGACAATGATCAGGGAGATAAAAAAGAAGAAAATGAACAGAAAGATAAAAATGTAGAGGTAGAAGATGAGAATATAGTTAAATCTGAAGATGGAGATTTATTAAGCAAACTATCTTACGAACAGATGAGTGCATTGTGTTCTAATTTAGCTAAAGGTTGTGAGAAACAATATTTGACTGAAGAATGTACATTATTTTTAGAATTAGCAAAGTATTATAAAGACAAGGCAAAAAAGGTTGAAGATTGTAGCTTTGAAGAAATGGAAAAATTATTAAAAAGTGATATTGAAAAATATAAGGATGCTAATGAAATTGCTATTAAATATGAAGATAGGGGAGCTTTAAGATCAATAGTATGGAGTGAAAAAGTTTCTAAGATGATTAATTCTATATTAAAACAATATAACGATGATAAAGAGAAATTTTTAAATGGTAAAAATATATATGTTTGCGAAATTTGTGGATTTATATATGTTGGAAATGAATTACCAAAGGTTTGTCCTGTATGTAAGGTAACAAATAAAAAACTTCATAAAATAGAAGGCGGTGTTATTAATGAATAGACAGAGTGAATTTCATGCTTATAGGGACATAGAAAAATGTACTAAAGATTGTATTTGTTTATATGTTTGTCCAACAGGAGCAACAGATACAGAAACTGGACAAGTAGATTTTGATAAGTGTATAGGGTGCGGAGCTTGTATAAATGCATGTCCATCTAGGGCATTATTATTACTTCCAAGAATATATCCAGAACAACAACAAAAAAAAGAACCAGTTTTAAATGTAGTAAGGAGTTTGGCACAAAGTAAAGTTGAACAAGAAAAAATAATGGATAACATTGTAAAAAATGCCAATACGGACGCTGAATTAATTTTAGCAAAAGCGATTTCTAAGTCTAATAGAATTATGGCCGAGGATTTGATGCGAGAGGGAGGATTTTTATTACCTCAAAGTAATAAAGTAAGAGAGTTTTTAGAGGATATTTCTAAAACGAATGATGAATTTTCAGTACAAATTGCTAAAAAATTAATGAATTTATTAAAAGTAAGCAATGATGAAAAGAAAAAATAAAATTTAAAAATATTTTATGGATGAATGATAGATATCTATGAAAAAAAATGAAACATATTATTAAAAAGTACTTAAATTGTAAAGTATTAAAAAAATATTGGGAGGTTATTTATATGAAATTATATATTTGTAAACATTGCGGTAATATTATAAGTTATGTAAAAGAATCAGGAGTAGACGTTATGTGTTGTGGTGAAAAAATGGAAGAGATCATTCCCTCACAAACAGATGCTTCTAATGAAAAACATATACCTATAGTAAAAAAACAGGGAAATAAAATTATTGTTGAAGTGGGCGAGGTTGAACATCCAATGACGGAAAATCATCTTATTGAATGGATTGCGATTGAGACAAAAAGTGGTGGTCAAAAAGTTAAATTATGCTATACAGATAAACCAAGAGCAGAATTTTTGATTAATGATAATGATGAGATAATATCAGCTTATGCATATTGTAATTTACATGGTTTTTGGAAAAGTATAGATTAGTAGAATGCATATTGAAAAACGACTATATATTTTAAAGGTTATTTTTGATGAATGCATTAAATTTGAATATTTAGTTGATAATTTGTAATTTAAGAATTATGCTTGATAATTAGTGAAATCTTTTTATTAGCTAATTCTTTTTTTACTTTTAGTTAAATTGTTAAAAATATTGATTTTAATTTATTTTAAATACTCGTATTTTTAATTACTATTTTATTTATTATATTCAAAATGTCGTTTATTAAGCGACCATTATAATAAATAATAATTGTATTATGTAATCAAGAACGAAGTATTGGACATAAATAATAACGCTTTGTTAATAAAAATAAAAACTTCGTAGATAATTATATAAAGATTAATTATGGATTGCTTTTTTATGATGATATTATTAATAGATGACTATAAAGTAGCGATATACTAAAAGTTTAAAAACGGGGGAACAAAGATTTTAAAAATAAAGTGATTAAATTAAAATAATATATGTGTTAGTAGTTTAAGGAGGAAAATATGGGATTAACAATGAAAAAAATATTAAATGAATTTAGTGAGTGTGATATGTTTTCGCTTACTGGAAGAATTTTAAAATATGATATAAATCTACCAAAAGAAGAATTAGAAAGAGAGATGGAGAAATTAAGCTTAAAGGATAGAAAAAAGTATTTAGAACAATATATCGTTAATTATAGAGTTACTGAAGAAGAAATAATAGATGCATTAAATAAAGTTGAGGATTATTGTAAAGAAGAAAAAAGAAAAATATATGAAAATAGCAAAGATAAATTTGTAAACTATCCTAAATTTGATGATTTATATGAAGAAATAAAAAAGGAATGTTATGAATTTAATTCAAAGGGGGAAGGTAGATTTATTGCCGACTGTGTTGGCAGTAAAACTAAGTATGGTAATGAACATAGAGGATTTTTTTATAGCCTTTATCATGATATATCAATGAACATTGAACGTCAAAAAGATAAAGATAAATATTGTAATAAAGATGGTATGGATCCATTAGAACAAATTCCTGATGAGATAAAAGACGAATTTTTATATTATGAAATATCATATTTTAATTCTGTTACGGTAAGTAGTGTACCTATGATTAATTATTATTTTAAATTAAATGATAAAACTAAAGATTATTTGCTTAAATTTAGAAATGATTTTTGCTTGGATGAATTAGAAGATTTAACTTTTTATAAAGATGGTGAAATTAAATTCTTTTCTTGTACACACGAATTGTTTAATTCAATAAATTTTAATTATAAAAATATGTCTAGTGACGATATAGTTGATTTTATAAATGATGAATATTATGAAGAAGATAATAATAAAATTATTGATACAGTTAATAAATTAATTATTATGAAACCAGGTACTAAATTCTCATTTAAAGAAATTATGGTAAATGATGATGGATTGATGAATAAAGTATGCTTAATATGTGATAAAATAAATCTTGTTTTAATATCAGAAAATAATAATTCTTATGGATGGTCTATGATAGATAAAAATTGTAATTTAAAAAAAGCAAACCAAATACCAGCAATACTTTGTAATATAAATGATATAATTGAAAAGAAATATTAAGGCGATATTTTATATAATCTAAAGATAATAATTTATTTAATCAAATAACTAAACTTTTTTATTAGAAACATTAATATTATAATAAAATTGGATAATAACTTTTTGTGTTATAATTATAGTATGGAGAGTAGTATATATGGATAGAGAAAAAATAATTAATGAATATTCTAAAGGCGAATTTATAGATTTTTTAGAGCAAGATACTGAGGGGTTAATATTAATTCTTTTTAATGATGAAGGAATTAGTGCTCTTAAAAAAAGTAAATTAAGAAAAGATAGAATTAATTATATATTGACTTTTTCTTTGTATAAGAATGAATTGTTTTTAAATTCTTCTTTTTTAGATATAGTATTAGATACTGATATTTCTTATTATTATGCAACGCTTTGTAATTTAGAAGATGATGTATGTGATAAGATGTTAAAAAGATGTATTGAACTTGATAAAAGTTCTGTTATGTTTGCTAAGTTATTTAGTTACTTTGATATGAAATATAAATTAAAAGTTTTAGATAATTGGCCATACTCTACTGAATCGTTGTATGAGTTATTAAAAATGGATGAACCTCAAGTAGTACAAAAAATTATTTCTACTTATAATATTGATTTATTAAGTCATGATATTAATTTGATTAGTTTTTTTAATAGTGTTAAAAATGCTAATTTAAAAGCAAGAGCAAAAAGGTATTATGGTGAAGATGATATTTGTGAAATACAAATTCCTTCTTATATGATAACCAAAGATATGGCAAATAAATTATGGGAAAATTACGATATCTTTCGGATAAGGGCAATTATAAATGATGCAGAATATAGTACGGATTTTTCTTTAGTAAATAATATTATTAAGAAAAAAGAGAAATGGTTAATTGATAATTATAATAATTTAGGTATGTTATCCCCTTTTAAAGAAATATATGAGTTATATATGAATTTAAAAGAAGAAGAGGAAAAAGTAATATCAGGGGTAGATGATGTCCCTTATTATAAAAAAAGAATGGAGTTTTTAAGATTTGCTAGAAGATACATTCCTGTAGACTCTTTTGCAGACTCTTTTGCAGACTATAATGTATTAAACATAATGTATCATGATCATGGAATAGAAAAAATTTATGAATATTTTAGGAAATTGAGTGAAAATAGTCTATCTAATTATATAATTGATTATTTATTTGAAGAAAATTATCATAATATTATAATTGATGTAAGAGAGTTATTAGGTTTTTATTATAGGGGTAATATAGCCCTTCCTAAAGTACGTGTAGAAATATATCAAAGAATATCTGAAATTGATTTATTAACGGTAGAAGAGAAATTAGAATTATTTAATGAATTAAAACAACTTAATATGATAGAAATTTTTTATGATGATATGGCAATGGCTAGATACATAGTAGGTGAAGCTATCAAAGATTATTCGTTAACTTCAGAGACAATAAAAGAATATAGAGATTTAGAATTATCAAAAAAATATGGAGTAGATGTTTACAATATGAAAGATAATTATTTTTTTGGAATTGTAAAATCAGGAGGACAAAAGCCAAATCACTTACCTCAAGGGCATTCATATTCTTTAATTGGCAATAATTGTTTAACGACATTTGATTATCCAGAAGATTCGACTACTTTTTTATATGATGCTGACGATGTAAATCCGAATCAGATAATTCATGTTTTTCCTTTTGATTCTTTTACAAAGTATAGTCCTTTCGAATATTCTCAAAAACCTACTACTCGTGTAAATACTTTATTTATGCCAGACGAATTAACTAAGGCATCTCAAGCTTATAATGAAATTTTATTGTTAGAAAGAGGAGACAGGGAGGTGGGAATTGAAGATTCAATTCCTAAGTTAAGAAAAATAGCATTATATTGTTTAAATGAAATAAAAGAGAAAGATGTAGAGGTAGCTAAAGAAAATGACGTAGGAATTATATTAATTGATTCTAAAAGATGTAGATTAGATGATGAATATAAAACTAATATATTTCAACATGATTTATATGGTTATGATTATTTTAATGATATACACGATAGGGAAAAATTTGAATCAACAAGATAGTGATTGTAAAATAAAAGAATATTTAATTTTTAGAATTTATCAAAAATTAGTGAAATATATGATGTTTTGTGAAGTAGAATATTTAATTTCATGATAATTTATAATTAAAAATGAATTTTATATGATTCTTTTTTTCTTTTTGATGAAAAAACTTGCTAAAGATGAACATTTGATGTATAATAACAGCACAATTTAGATATTTAATGTATTTTTTACAATATTAATTTATTTGACCTTGGAAAAGTTAAATCTTGGACGTTTAGTTTGGGCTGAAAGGTGTTCAGTTTAAGGAGGTCAATCGTATGGAATACGAAATAAGTAAATATTTAAATTGTAATAAATCAAAGAGTTTTAATGAAGTACTTTTTTCATTTATTGATAAAAGTGGTTATAAAGACTCTGAGATATACAAAAAGGCAGATATAGATAGAAAATTATTTTCTAAAATAAGATGTAATAGTAATTATATTCCTAGAAGAAATATTATAATTAAATTATGTATGGCTTTAAGGTTAGAAAAAAATGATTTTAATAAATTATTAAATTCTGCTGGTTATTCTTTAAGCAATAATAAGTTTGATCAGGTTATATCTTATTGTTTAGATAATAATGTTTATGATTTATCTTCGATAAATGATTATTTATATACTTTTTGTAGTGCTTCATTGTAGGCACTTTTTTTGTCACTTTTATAGCGACCTTTTTTATTATGAGTGTTATATAATTATTTTAGCAAATGTCTTAATGTAAAAAATGACAATAAGCATAAATTAAAGTATATTTAATTTATGAAAAGGGGATGTTATTATGAAAAATTTAAAGGTATTTACAAAAAATATTGATGATAAGGCAATTGAACAGATTAATTTATTATTAGAACAAGATGCTTTTAAAAATAGTAAAATAAGAATTATGCCTGATGTTCATGCTGGCAAAGGGTGTGTGATAGGATTTACTGGGGATTTAGGAGATAAAGTTATTCCTAATATTGTTGGAGTAGATATTGGATGCGGAATGTTTTGCACTAATTTAGGTAAAATAGATATTAATTTTAAAAAGTTAGATGATTTTATTAATAATAATATACCAAGTGGCATGAATGTTAATGATAAAAGAGTAGCTTTATTTGATATTAAAAGATTATATTGTTATAGTAAACTAAAAAATTATCAATGGATTGAAAATTCAGTTGGTTCATTGGGAGGTGGCAATCATTTTATTGAAATAGATATAGCAGACGATGGAGAGAAGTATTTAGTTATTCATACTGGTTCAAGAAACTTAGGTTCACAAGTTGCTGATTACTATCAAAATCTAGCAGATAAAATATGTAATTATGGTTTGTTAGAATATGAAAGAAAAAGGAAAGAAATTTTATCTACATATAAAAAATTAGGAAAAGAAAAGGAAATTCAGAGAGATTTAATTAGTTTGAAAAAAGAATTAGAAGTTAATAAAAACAATATACCATATGATTTAGCATATTTAGAAGGCGAACAAAGAGATGCATATTTACATGATATGAGAATATGTCAAGAATTTGCTGTTTTAAATAGATATACGATAGCTAGACGTATTGCTGATTATATGGGATGGAATATTGATAATTATTTTGAATCAGTTCACAATTATATATCTTTTGAAGATAATATAGTAAGAAAGGGAGCTATTTCTGCCAAAAAAGGAGAGAAGGTAATTATTCCTATTAATATGAGAGATGGCTGTATTATTGGAATCGGTAAAGGAAATGAGGATTGGAATAATTCTGCTCCTCATGGAGCTGGAAGAGTTATGTCTAGGTCAGAAGCAATGAAAATGATTAATTTGGATGATTATAAAAAATCAATGGAAAATATTTATACTACTTCGGTAACGGAAAATACAAAAGATGAAGCACCTTTTGCTTATAAATCAATTAAGGAAATTTTAGAGCATATTATTCCAACTGTGGAAGTAGTAACGGTTATAAAACCAGTATATAATTTTAAAGCTTCAGAATCGTCTGAAATTTAGTTACATTTAAATATTTAAACTATTAGCAAGATAAAATATAATTTTGTTAATAGTTTTTTTAAATCAATTTAGTTTTTAAAATAAACAATTTTATATGTAAATAATTATATATTTTTTGAAATGTATTTACTTATTTTAATATTACTGATATATTTATTATTGGATGGTGATTTTATGAATAAATGGAAAATTTATAGTATTGTAGTTAGCGTAATATTATTAATCTTAATTGTTTTATTTTTGGTTTATAGCTTTATTTTTAAAGCTAAGATTACTAAGGATGAAGCGAAGAATATTGCTTTTGAGTATGTTAATTTAGATGAAAGTGATGTTAAATTATTATCAATTAAAAGAGATTTTGGTGATAGAGAATATGAGATTAAATTTTATGATGGATTTTATGAATATGAAATTGATATTAATTATGTCAATGGAAGAATAAATAGTTTTGAAAAAGATATCATTAATAATGTAGGTAATAATATAAATGATAATATTTCTATGACTGAAGAAGAAGCTAAATCTATAGCTATTAAAGCAATTGGAATACCTAATACAAATGACGCAATTTTTAGATACGTAAGGGTTGATCGTGAAAACGGAAAGACTGTTTATGAAGTAGCAATAGAATATGAAAGTAAAGAGTATGAGGTTTTAATTGATGTAGATAGCAAGGAAGTTATAAAATATAGTCAAAATAATTTGGGTGAAACAAATCAATCTTCTAATAATTATATTGGAGTTGATAGAGCAAAAGAAATAGTTTTAAATCATGCAAATCTTACTACGAATGATGTCGTATTTAAAAAAGTAGAGTTAGATGTTGATTATGGTATAGCAACTTATGAGATTGAATTTTATAATAATTTTATTGAATATGATTATGAAGTGGATGCTATAAGTGGGAGTATTTTAAAATTTGAGAAAGATAAATAATAACTTATGAAAAAAAGAATAATAACGAAAATTATTATTCTTTTTTTTAAATGTCAACAGGAGGTACATAATATTTAATTACTTTTTATTTTATATAAATTAGTAAAAAGAATACTATGATAATTTGTTATTAAGCATTTTGAAAGCTAATCTTTTGTTTATTTTTTTCTTGTTATTCCTAAAAAAATGTAATTATTATTATTATCTAGTTTTTTAAATTCATACTCATAAAGGCTACCTTTATCAATATAATTATTGATATCAATATTACTATTGTCATTTTCTTTTTCTATGTAATCAATGATATTTTTCATATCATTATTATCAAAAATAGAAATTTTATTGTAGTTATTATTAAAATCAAATGTTGCATAAAACATTTTTTCTCTTATGTATAAACGATCATTTTTTATATAGGCAGAAACAATTTTTCGATAATATTTAGAATCTGCCGTTCCACCACATCCACCTTTATCTTCATAACGGTTTAATTCTTCATTATAATTATAACCGCAAATATCATCATCTAATATGAATACATCTTGATTTTTATATTCTATATTTCCTAATATTAATTTTATATTTTTTTGAACATCTTCCGCAGGAATATATGTTTTTGGACCGTATGTATTTTCTAAGTATTCAATAGATATGGGTTCATTATTTTTTAAATAATTGCTTATTCCCATTGCAATAATATACTGATTTGTTAATTTATCACTATAAAGTTCATCAAGTAATTTTGAATCGTTACTTGGATTAGCCATTTCATATAAATTTTGAACTAATTCTGAGTTTATATCAATATCAGTAACAGATGTTTCTGTTTTTTTATTAGATATTATCAATAGAAAAACGCCTAAAATGGTAGCTAAAATTGTTAAAATAATTAAAATTATATTTTCTTTTTTCATTCTATCTCTCCTTTTTAATTAGCATAATATATAGCTCGGTTACCAAACAAATTATAAATTTTATTAAATTGTTGGCGATTATATTTTTCAATATTCCCTGTATACGAATCAGAAACATAAACATAATTTGAATTAAAACCGACAATAACCACACTATGCAAATTACGTATCCACTTTATTTTTTCTCCTGTTGGCTTATAGATCCAAGTTGTACTTACTTTAGTATCTTCAACGCCAATAGAAACCCAAACTTGGACAGGAATTTTATTTTTTACAAGTTCTAGTACTTGATCTAATGAGTGCCCAGTATAATCAATAATACCACTTTTAAATTTGTTAGCAACTTCAATTATTGGTTTTTGATATACGCCATAGCCGTTATTAGCACATGGGTTACCAACAAATTCAATTTCGGGATTTCCACCATAAAGTATATTATTTTCTAGATAAGGTCTGTCTCCTTTTTTTAAATTGTTAACAATATCATATGGGCTAACATTCACTTTATAATATTTTAATAAATTATATAATGCAATTGATTCACAACCATTAGGAAAATTAGGATATTGATTATAAGTCGGGAAGTTATTAATCATATATGTAACATCAGGAGTTTTAATTGTTATTTTTCTTGTTTCTGTAGTTTCATTTCCAAGTTTATCACTTGCCTTATAATATATGATGTAATTACCTGCTTGATTATAATTGACTTTAGAATCATCAACATTAAATTCTACATTACCAAAGTGTTCATCAAATGCCAATACATTTTTTTTCAAATCTATTTCTTCACCCTTAAATATACTTATATCAGAGAGCCCAGAGAATTTTGGCGGTTCTTTATCTTCTTTGATTTTTAAATTTGCTTTTTTTTGCGTTTTATTATTATATTTATCTTTAGCTGTTATTTTAACTTCATGTGTTCCTAATGTTTTTTCTATTTCGATTGGTTCAAGTGTTGCTTTTGATAAATCGTTTAAGCTAACTACAAAGTCATCTGCTTTTGGTAATTCTTCATCTATGTATATTTCTAAATTTTTAACTTCTAAGGTTGGGGGAGTAGTATCTTTAATTTCAATTGTTACCATAAATTTTTCACCATTTAAATCTAATTCAACTTTATATTTACCAACATCAGTTAATGTTTTCAAACTAGGTGAAATTTTAATTTTATCAGTCCCATTTTTTCCTTTTAAAATATCATCAATAGTAATTATTTCTCCATACTCTATAATAATATTTTCTCTAATATTTTGGCTAATATTATTTCTTATATAAGATTTATATATTATTAAGCATATAAAAATTAAACAAATGAATATTAAAATAAAAATTAAAGTTATTTTTAAAGCCTTGCCTCTCATATTTTACACCTACCTAAAAATATTATATACTAATAGCACACTAATGGCAAAAAAAATAATATATATCAAATATATTATTTACAGGTTGTTGACACAGAATTAATAACCATTTCTTTTTATTAAAATATAATATATAAAATTAGTAATTTATGATAAAATAATAATGGTGATATAATGAATGATGCATATAAAAAAGATATTGAAGAATTATTAAATGAATTAGATACTTCTTTAAAGGGAATTAAACATGATAAAGTTAAAAAATTACAAAAATTGAATGGAAAGAATGTTTTGATCGAAAAGAATAAAAAGACAAGACTAGAGATTTTTTTAGGTCAATTTAAAAATATTATGATTATATTACTACTTATTGTAGGCTTTTTATCTTTAGGATATGCAATTGTCAATAAAAGTGATTTTTTAGAGCCAATTGTTATACTGGGAACAACTTTAGTTAATTGTTTTATGGGATTTTTGCAAGAATCAAAGGCCGAGGATGCAATAGGAAAATTAAAAAAATATTCAGCTAATTATGTTACTGTTAAGAGAAATAATAAATATAAAAATATCGATTCTAAAAATTTAGTTGTAGGTGATTATATTACTTTAGAATCAGGGGATAAAATACCAGCAGATGCAAGGATTGTTAAAAGTTATTATGCTAAAGTAGATGAGTCTATATTGACTGGAGAAAGTGAAAATGTTTTAAAAAATGAAGATACAATCCATGAAGATGTTTTAATTTCAGATAGAAAAAATATGGTTTATTCGGGAACAGTATTAGTGACAGGTAAAATTGAAGCTATTGTAACTGCTATTGGAATGAATACGGAGTTAGGGAAAATAGCAGATGCTATTAATACTGAGGATGAACCATTAACGCCTTTACAAGTAAAAGTTAAAAAAATTAGTAAGTTTATTTTGATTGTTTCATGTGTTTTAATAAGTTTTGTTTTAGTTTATGGAGTTATTAATAATTATGATATTTTGACTTTAGCAATGCTTTGTATTTCGATGATTGTAGCAAGTGTTCCAGAATGTTTGCCAATAGCAATTACGGCAACTTTATCAATAGGTGTTAGTCAAATGGCTAAGAAAAAATCAATCGTAAGGAATCTAGCGGCAATAGAAACTTTAGGAGCTACTGAGGTTATATGTACTGATAAAACTGGTACTTTGACTTTAAATAGAATGGAAGTTGTTAAAGTTTTTAGTTCTTTAAAAGAGAATAAGCAAATAGATGGTATTTTTAAGAAAATAGTTGGTTATTGTAATACAGCTGTTTTAAATGAAGATGGAATTTATATCGGGGATTCAGTTGATGTAGCTTTAAAGAATTATTTAAAAGAAGAAGGTAATGATAAAAAAATTGCTGAATTACCTTTTGACTCTGATAGGAAGATGATGAGTGTAGTATATGAATCAGATAACAATGTTATGTTATATGCAAAGGGAAGTTGCGATTCAATAATTAATAAAAGTAATTGGGTATTAATAGATGGAAAAATTATAAAGTTAGATAAAGAATTAAAGAAAAAATACAAAGAAATAGAAAATTTAATGTCTAGTGAGGCTTTGAAAGTATTAGCTTTTGCTTATAAGGAAACTAAACTTAAAGATAATTATTTAGATGAAGAAAATGATTTAGTATTGGTGGGGTTAATTGGACTTAGAGATCCTGTTAGAAGTAATATTAAAGAGTCTATTAGTGATTGTTTAAATGCTGGAATTAGGCCAATAATGTTAACTGGTGATAATTTGGTTACGGCATATCAGGTTGCTAAGGAAGTTGGAATTTGTAAAAATGAGGAAGAATGTATTAATGCCTCTTTATTAGATGATATTTCACAGCAAGAATTAATCAAATATATAAAAAAATATTCTGTATTTGCGAGAGTTAGTCCTGATAATAAATTACAGATTGTTAAAGCGATTCAAAAAATGGGAAAAGTTGTAGCAATGACAGGGGATGGAGTGAATGATGCTCCAGCAATCAAGTTAGCAAATGTTGGTATTGGAATGGGTAAGAGTGGGACGGATGTTACAAAAGATACTTCTGATATTATATTACTAGATGATAGTTTTAATACTATTACAGTTGCTATAAGAGAGGGAAGAAGAATATATGATAATGTAATAACGAATATACTATATAATCTGTCTAGTAATTTTACAGAAATAGCTATTATTATATTTGGAATGTTGACTGGAAATACAATTATTACAGCTGTTCATGTTTTATATATTGATTTAGTTGCTGATACTGTTCCGTCGATAACTTTAGCTTTTGAAGAAGGATCTAAAAATATTATGAAAAGAAAACCTAATGGTTTAAATAAGAGAGTATTTACTAATTATTTTAGTGCATTTTTAATCATTTCAGTTATTTTAGAGACACTAATTAGTTTATATGTATATTATCATTTTATTAATTTAGGTAGCGATATAGCACAAACTTTGGCACTTCTTAGTATTGTTATTAATGAATTTGTTTTTGCTTATAATTGCCGTTCTTTAAAGGAACGAATCCATAAAAGAGGATTATTTAGTAATAGATATTTAAATATAGGAATTCTCATTTTGTTTTTAGTACAATTATTAGTATTTTTTACACCAATAGGAAGAATTTTTGGATTAAAGATGATAAATATAAATCAACTAGTATTTGTAGTAGTGGTAAATTTATTATCTTTTGCAATAATTGAAATAATAAAACCATTGATAGTTAAATTATTTAAAGATGAATAAAGGAGAGAGATGTAGGGTGAAAAAAATTTTTTATTTGATGATATTATTATTTTGTTTTGCTCTGCTATTGACTTCTGGGTTAGTAATTTTTAATAGCTATAGTAATAAAATAGTTAGTTATTTATCAGTTGATATTAATCCAAGTTTTATGTTAGGATTAGACAGAAATAATATTATCAAAGAAGTAGAATGTTTAAATAATGATGCCGACAAGCTACTAGATAATAATTCTATAATTGATAGTAATATTTCAGATGGATTAGAATTGATAGTGGATCTTGCCATAGAAAGAGGGTATGTTAATGATGAAGATATGGTACTATTATCTGTTTATTGTGATAATGATAAGTATCGAAAAAATTTAGAAAAGAAGGTTAATGATATAGTAGATAGCGGTTTAAACTTAAAGGGAATTGGTGCTTTGATAACTGATGAAGAGTTAACTTTGGAAGATGCACAAAAAGCAAATGAATATGGGGTTAGTGAAGCTAAAATTTTGTTTGTTAAGAAAGCTCTTGAAGATAATCCTGATTTAAAATTTGAGGACTTAATATATTTGCCATCAAGAGAAATTGCTAAATATATTGATGAATATGAAGAATTAATTTCTAATGGTTCTCAGGGAAATAAATATGGGCAATCTAATGGTAATGGAATGTAGTACGGAAAATAATAATTATTTAATAGTTATTATTTTTTTATATATATTTAGCAATCTATATTGACAATTGCTAAATATAGTGCTAAACTATCTTTGTAATCAAAAGATTATAGAAAGAGTGATAATATGTCAAAGAAACAATTTAAAGCTGAATCTAAAAAATTATTGGATATGATGATAAATTCTATATATACAAATCCAGAAATATTTTTAAGAGAACTTATTTCTAATGCTAGTGATGCAATTGATAAATTATATTATAGATCACTTACTGATAAAGAAATAAAAATAAAGAAAGATAAATTAGAAATATGGGTTATTCCCGATAAAGAAAAAAGAACCATTACAATAACTGATAATGGTATTGGAATGAGTAAAGAAGAACTTGAAGAAAATTTAGGTACTATTGCTAAAAGTGGATCTGAGTTGTTTAAAGAAAATAATGATAAGAAAAAAGATATTTCTATTATTGGACAATTTGGAGTAGGCTTTTATTCATCCTTTATGGTAGCTAAAGAAGTAGAAGTAATGAGTAGGAGTATCGACAGTGATAAGGGATATGTATGGAAATCATCTGGTGCTTCTGGGTATACAATAGAAGAATGTGATAAAGAGGATGTTGGTACTAAAATTATTCTTTATTTAAAAGATGATAATGATGAAAATAATTATTCTGAATATTTAGATGATTATAAATTAATGAATATAATTAAAAAATACTCTGATTATATTAGATATCCTATTAAAATGAATGTTCAAGAAGATGGTAAAACTACTGAAAAAACTATTAATAGTATGATTCCTATATGGAAGAAAAAACAAAAGGATGTTAAAGAAGAAGAATATAATGATTTTTATACTGATAAATTTTATGATTATGAAAAACCTTTAAAAGTAATTAAGAGTGATGTTGAAGGGTTAACTAGTTATTCTGCTTTATTATTTATTCCTAGTCATGCTCCATATAATTATTACACTAAAGAATATGAAAAAGGATTACAGTTATATTCTAAAGGGGTAATGATTATGGATAAATGTAGTGAAATATTACCAGACTATTTTAGCTTTGTAAAAGGATTAGTAGATTCTGAAGATATTGCTCTTAATATCTCAAGAGAAACAATGCAAAGTAATCATCAGATTAGATTAATTGCCAAGAATATTGAAAATAAAATTCAAAAAGAACTTACTGATATGTTAAATAATGAAAGAGATAAGTATGTTGAATTTTATAAAAATTTTGGTATGCAATTTAAACATGGAATATATGCTAGTTATGGAATGAATAAAGATAAGTTAGAAGATTTATTGCTATTTTATAGTTCTAAAGATGACAAATATATAACTTTATCAGAGTATGTATCTAGAATGAAAGAAGATCAAAAAGAAATTTATTATGCTAGCGGTGAAAGTATTGATATAGTTAAAATGCTACCACAAGTTGAAATGGTTACTGACAAGGGATATGAAGTTTTGTATTTAACTGAATATTTAGATGAATTTGTAATTAAAGTACTTGGTAGTTATAAAGAGAAAACTTTTATAAATGTATGCGATAAAAATATTGATGTAGACACTGAGGAAGAAAAAGAAGAAATAAAAAAGATTAATGATGATAATAAAGAAATTTTAGAGAAGATTAAAGATAGTTTGGGTGATAAAGTTAAAGAAGTCAGATTTACAAATAAACTTAAGAATCATCCAGTATGTTTAACTAGTATTGGAGAATTGTCTACATCGATGGAAAAGGTTATTAATACTATGCCAAATCAGGGTGATATGGTCCATGCTGAAGTAGCATTAGAAATAAATAGTAATCATGATATAAGCAAAAAGTTAAAAGAGTTATATGATAATTCTCAATATAATGAAATAGAAAAATACAGTAAGATACTTTATAATCAAGCTAGATTAATATCAGGCCTTGACATTGAAAATCCAAGTGATCTTACAAATATAATATGTGAAGTTATATCAAAATAGCTATAAGTTATTGCTTATAGCTTTTGTTTGACAAAATAAAATTTTTATGTTAAAGTATTCGTCGAAAAAAGGGGGAGTGTTATGAGTAAAATATCTTTTATAACAGAAATTGAAAAAATAAGTCGAGATAAAATAACTTTAGAAAAGAATTATTGTAGGGATTTTAAATTAGTGGATGGTAGTGAAGTATTTATATCGTCTACAGTTGGATTAAGAAGAAAAACGCAACAAGATAGTTTGGCTTTCGTAGCAGATGATAACCATGCAATGTTTTTAGTAGCAGATGGTATGGGGGGAATGAGTAGTGGAGAAAGAGCAAGCTACATTGTTGCTAATACTTTTAAAGATTTTTTTGAAACGGAAAAATTTGATAGTCTAAATTTAGTAGATATGAGAATTTTTGGTGAAATAGTAAAAATGTTAATTGGGAATTGTTTACCTGATATTACTTTTAATTCAGGAACGACTTTAGCATTGGCAACAGTATTGAGAGAGAAAACTTTTATTGTTAATGTTGGAGATAGTAGAATTTATAGTATGTTAAATGGTAAGACAAGACTTGAAACATATGATCATTCAGTAGCATTTGAAAAATTTAGGCCAATAAGCCAATGCGATAGGGATATACTTAGATTTTATGAACATAATAATGTTATAACTAATGGAATTATTCAAGGGAATGATGTTAGTTTTGATATTAAAGCAATTCCAAATAATAGTTATGATTCATTATGTGCTGTAACTGACGGGGTTAGCGATATTTTAAAAGAGAGAGAAATAGGAGAAACAATTTTAAGCAATAATCCAGCTTATCAGCTTACACAAATGTCTAAAACTAAAAAAAGAGAAAGATTAGAACCAAAAGCAATTGCTTTTTATAAAGATTTTGATTTTGTTCCATTTATTTATCATGGTAAAGATAATGCTAGTGCTATTGTTTATAAAAAGAAAAGAGTGAAGTAGTGGATATAGTTAAATTTGTTAAAAAAGGAAATAATAATTATCAAATAGTATTTGATAATGGGAAAAGTGTTAATGTTAGTGAAGATATAATAATAAAGTATAATTTATTGTATAAAAAACAAATAGATAGTGATCTGTTAGATAAATTAATTTTGGAAAATGAAAAATATGATATATATAACAAATGTGTTAAATATATTGGAGTAAGACTTAGAAGTATTAATGAAATGAAAGAATATATGAAAAGAAAAAATATTGATCAAGAAACAATAGATAATGTTATAATCCGTCTTATAAGTAATAAATTATTAAATGATGAAGTATTTGCAAAAGCTTTTATAAATGATAAGTTAAATTTTACTACGATGGGTCCTTATAGAATAGAACAAGAATTAAAAAAACATAAAATAGATAATAATATTATTAAAAAATATATTATGAATATTGATATGGATACTGTTAATATGAAAATTAATAAACAAATAAATAAAATTATTAAAAGTACAAAGAATAAAAATAATTTAAAAAACAAGATATATAGTAAACTAATGTCTTTAGGATATCCAGGAGATTTAATTTTAGATAATTTAAGTAAATTTGATTTTTAGTATAATTTTAAATATTTGATAGATAATAGTAATAGGTGATAATAATGAAAAAAATATTTTTACTTATTACTATAGTTTTATTGATAGCTGGATGTTCAATATATAATACTCCTACTTCTAAAGTAGAAGATTTACTTATGAAATATCAAAAATTAGATAATGATATATCAATTGATATTGATAATGTAATTGATGAGCAAAATTTAACAGAAGAACATAAAGATAGATATCGAAAGTTATTAGAGAATCAATATAAAAATTTATCTTATGAAATAAAAGATGAACTAATAGATGGTGATGAGGCTACTGTATTAGTAGAAATTGAAGTAATAGATTATAAAAGAGCTATTGGAGATTTAACTTTTGATAGTAGTATATATACTAAAGAAAGTTATGATGAAGAGAAATTAAATAGATTGGAAAAGGCTAAAGATAAGGTTAAATATACTTTAGAAATTAAATTGACAAAAGATGATGATGGTAATTGGAAGTTAGATGCTCTAACAAATGAACAAATAAAGAAAATACAAGGAATGTATTAATAGTACATTCTTTTTTTATAGTAAATAATAGCATGTCTATATTTTTGTGATATATTTTTAGATAGTTCATATAATTATACTAGAAAAGAGGAAATTATGGTAAATAAAAAGAATTTATGGTTTTTAACATTATTTAGTTTAGTATTAGTTTTAAGTGTTTATTATATTACAATGCCATCAGAATTGTTAATGACAAATAATGGAAATACTGAAGCAAATATTGATGTTGATATTGAAGAAGCAAGTATTATTGAAACTTTAAAACAAGAAGATGATAATAATACATTAGATGAAATTAATAAATATAAAGAAACTATTAGTGATAGTGAGTCAACAACTGATGATAAAAATGAAGCTTTTGATGCAATTAAGATGCTTAATCAAATAAGTAGTAAAGAGGAGCTTTTAGAAGAAAAAGTTAAGACTACTCACAATTTAGATTCTTTTATTAAGATAGATGGTGATCAAATAAGGGTTGTTATTGATAGTGATGATCATTCTAGTAGTTTGGCAAATGATATAATGAGGACAATTCAAAGTAATTTTGATACTAAACAATACATTTCAATTCAATTTAAATAAAAATAGTTAAATGCTCTCACTTAAAAGTTAAAATGGCATAAAATATTATGAATAATATAAAGCCACCCAAAAGGGGAAGTGAGGTATTTATGGATAAGTATATATTAACAAAAAGAGAAAAAGAAATATTTACATTATTAGTTAAAAATATGAATACTAAAGATATAGCTGATGAGCTTGGTATTAGTGAAAAAACGGTACGTAATCATATATCAAATGCAATGCAAAAATTAGGGGTAAAAGGAAGAGCACAAGCGGTTGTAGAATTACTTAAAATGAAAATAATTAGTATTTAGCCACATAGTGGCTTTTTCTCATATATTTAAAATAATTACATATTATTAATTGGGTGATGTCATGTTAAGGAGAATGCTATATAGAAAATTAGCGGTAGCAACATCTATTTTACTTGTTATATTTATGATGTATTTAATTCCCAATAATAAAGAAGAAATTGAAATAGAACAAAAATTAGAATATGTTTATCCGAATGATTTAGAAGTTATATATTTACTTGATAGTTATGATAATGTATCAAGAACTGTACTTAGTGTTAATATGCAAGATGAAATAACAAAATCAAAAGATTTAATAGATGGATTAACAATTGGGGGAAAAAAACAGGATAAATTACCAAATGGATTTAAGGGATTATTACCTAGTGAAACAAAACTTCTTGATATTAGTTTAACTGATGGAATTCTTAAATTAAATTTTTCAAAAGAATTTAATAATGTTAAAGAAGAATATGAAGAAAAGTTGGTTGAAGCACTTACATATACTTTAACTAGTATAGATGGGGTAGATAAAATAGAGATATATGTAGATGGTAGTAAATTAGAATATTTACCAAATAGTAAGAAAAAGTTACCAGATAAATTAGATAAAAACTATGGAATAAATAAGCAATATGAAATGACTACGTTAAATGATATATATTCATATACAGTATATTATGTTATGAATTATAATGATGCTACCTATTATACTCCAGTAACAAAGTATGTTAATAATAATAATCAAGATAAAGTAAAAGTAATTATTGATGAATTGGCAACATCTTTATCATATGAGAGTAATTTGATGAGTTATTTAAATAGTAATGTTAAGTTATTAGATTATGAGATCATTGATGATACTGTCAAATTAGAATTTAATGATTTAATATTATCTGACATTACTAATAATTTAATTTTAGAAGAAGTTATATATACAATAGGGCTATCTTTGTGTGACGAATTAGATGTTACAGAAGTAATATTTATGGTAAATAGTCAAGAAATTTCTACTTTTTCTTTGAGTGATATTTAGTATTAATATTAAAAAATTATATAAAAAAGGCCTTTAAGCAATTTACTTAAAGGTCACTTTTATTATGTATAGATTATAACATATTCATAATATTTTTGCCTATATTTAAATTATCAAAACATTTTAATTTGCTTTTTCATTTTCCGAAATTAACAATATTTTAAAATTTTGTTAAAAAGTATTGAAAATTAGATTGAAATGTTATATAATTAATTAGCAGTTGAGAAATTGCTAATTGTCCTCATAGCTCAGCTGGATAGAGCACACGCCTTCTAAGCGTGCGGTCGAAGGTTCGAATCCTTCTGGGGACGCCATTATAAATATTAGCCACGTAAGTGGTTTTTTTCTTTTTTATTTTTAATTATTTAGTATTAAGTATAAAATAGTGATAATAATAATGATAGGTGATATCATGATAAAGAGTAAGGGAATAATTATTAGTGTTTTAATTATATTGTTAGTCTTTTTATCAACTATTGCTGTTACATATTCAGTGGTTATTAATGTGGTATCAAATAATGAAATTTATGAGATAGTTAATGTTATTAGAATAAGGGATTTGATGACTGATAATAATGGTAATTATAATAGTGCATATTATAATGTTAAAAACAAGTTGAATATTAGCGATGATGAAGCTAATTTATTAATGGAGTCTTCTAAATTAAATGAATCTTTAAAAATTGTTCTTAATAGTATTGTTTCATATAAAGTTGATAATGATTTGGATAGTAAGATGAGTAATGATGAATTATATAATTTAATAGTTAGTTCAGTTAATGAAGATGATAATATTAGTAATAATCTTAAAAATAAGGTAATTGAAAATAGTAAAATATATATTAATGATATATCGAAATTCTTATATGATATAGATGTTTCTTTGTTAGGTAATAATTAATGATAGGATATATATTATATGGAATAATTTTAGCTATAGTAATAATATTAATTATTAAGATAAATAATGAATTACTTATAATTAAGATATTTAGTATATTATCATTTTTATTATCTTTTAGTGTATTTTTTATTGGTTATTTAATTAAGATAATAATAGATAATAAAATAAATTTTATTAATAGTATAGTTATTAGTAATTTTATATTTAATAAGTTTATAGCAATAGGGTTTATAAATTTGATTATAGGTCTATTATTTGCTATTTTGTATATTTTACTGATTATAATATATAAAAAAAGAGTTAATAAATAACTCTTCTATAGGTTTTTGCTCCTGAAAATATTGGGGCTATAGTAATTCCTGTTTGACTGGTTCCGGCATGAACCATCAGACCGTTTCCAACATATATACCAACATGTCCATAGTAATATACGACAAGGTCTCCTGGTAATAAAGCGGATTGTGGAATTTCAATACCTATATAAATTTGACTAGTAGAAGATCTTGGTAATTTATAACCAAAATTAGCATAAATGCTCATTGTAAAACCTGAACAATCAGTACCATTAGTTAATGATGTTCCTCCATAAACATATGGGTTTCCAATAAATTGCTTTGAAAATTCTACTATATTATTTCTTAAATTAGTCTTTTCTTCTTCTGAGAGAAGGCTATTTTTTTGATTATTAAATTGATTCATTTGTTCAATACTAGCATTGTAGTAAAAATTATATACAGGCTTGGGTTTTTCCTCGATTGTAATATTAGTAGTAATATAACTTTTATTGTTGTTTCCATCTGTTGCGATGATTGTTACTTCTTTTTCACCACTTGTTGTACTATCAATTTTTTCATCTAGGGTTAATGTGCACCCAGATAGGTCGTAGCAAGTTGCAATATCTTCAGCTTCTACGTCACTATTATATTTAAATTTATTATTTTCTTTAATTGTAATTACTGGATTAATTGTATCAATAACGGTAATTGTGGATTTAACATTTGTCATTTTGCTAAATAGATAAATAGGGTCATTGTATACTAAATAGTAAGAAAATACACCAGTTTTTTCAATATTTCCTAGTTTATCAGTTGGAGCATTCGTTTCTATATTAAAATTTTCATCATTTAATATTTTCAAATAACCGTATACTTCATCTGGAATTGGGTTACCAAGTTCAATGGTTATTTCCTCTAATTTATAATAAATATTCCTTTCATAATATGCTCCAGTTAAGAATGTTAAACACATTATAATTACCATTGTATGAATACATAAATCAACAATTTTCTTTAATTTACACCGTTCACTTTTCATATGCATCACGTTATCCATAATAACACAATCAAAAATTAAAGTCAAACATTTTTACATTTTGATTTACATATATAAGTAATCATATATAATAATTTTAAATTTAAAAAGGTATTTTTTTTATTATATATCATATTATTTATTGAAAGGATGATTATATGAAAAAAATAGTGCCATTTAATAATATTTTAGAGTTTAATACTGATGTATGTGAGATAACATCAATATCTTTAGAGCATAAATTAGATGTTAGTGATGATATGATTAGTGGGGTATTCTATATAACAGGTGAATATAAAATAACAGATGGGCAATTAGAGAGGGACAAGTTTTCTTTTGAATTACCTTTTGATATAGCTTTGGGTAATAGTTATGATAGGGATACCTTAGTTATTGATATTGATGATTTTAGATATGATATTGTAGATAATAATAAATTGAAAGTTAATATAGATTTATATATTGATGGAAAAGAAGTTGTTATTGATGAAGACAAAGATAAAGATGAAAATTTAAATTCTTCAAATCTTGAAAAAGCAGAAACATCTGAAGAATTAGAAATGACTGATAATGTATTAAGAGAGGATGAAAAAACAAGTGACGAAATTATAGAGCCAATGATAATTCCTTCAAAAGAAAAAATTACTTTACTTGATGAAATGTTAGATGAAAATGAGGAGAAAATAGAAATGAAAGATAATATTGATATTGATAATAATAATGAAAATAATAATGAAAATGTAAATATTTTTAATAGCTTTGAAAATGAAGAAAAATATGTAACTTATAGAGTATATAAAGTAATAGATGGGGATACTGTTGATAAAATAATTGAAAAATATAATGTTAGTAAGGAAGAGTTAGAGAAATATAATAATATTGCTGATATTAAGATTGGGGATAATTTGATTATACCTGCTAATGATAAATAAAATTACAGTTAAAAATGGCGTTAGGATAATTAATGATGAGTATGTAATAAAAAAGAAAAAAAAAGATATAGAAAATATTTATAATTATTTATTATCTAGATCTTTTGATTATTTTCCAGAGATATTAAAAGAAGAAAATGATAATATTTATTATAGATATATTAAAGATATTGATGAACCTAAAGAGCAAAAGATGGTTGATTTGATAAATTTGACTAGTTTACTTCATAATAAGACTACTTTTTATAAAGAAGTAGATATTGATTATTATAAATATTTATATGAAAAAGTTAATAATGATATAGATAGTGTTTATAATTATTATAATGTTATTATGGATAATATTGATAATGAAGTGTATATGTCTCCTTCTAATTATTTGATAGCTAGGAATATATCTATTATATATAATTCACTTAGATATGCAAAAAATAGTATTAGTAAATGGTATATGATGAATGAAAATAATAGAAAAATAAGAGTAGTAATGAATCATAATAGATTAGGACTAGATCATTATATAAAAAATGATAAGCCATATTTAATTAATTTTGATAAAGCAAATATAGATATGCCAGTATTTGATATAGTATATTTATATAAAAAGCATTATTTGGAATTTGAATTTAGTGATTTGTTTAAAATATATTTATCAAAATATCCTTTTAATAAGAGTGAAATGACATTATTTTTAACTTTAATATCGATACCTGATAGAATTTATGAAAAAGATACTGAATATAAGAGAGTATTAGAAATTAGAAGAATAATAGATTATATTTATAAAAGTTCTAGTTTAGTAGCAGAATATGAGATAAAAGAGCAAACTAATAAAAGTTGAAAATTCACAAAATAGAACCAAAACGTTTAAAAAACATGGTAATATTAATGTAATAATAAATTGATAAAAAATAATAATTACTAGGGCTATTGTAGCAAGTAAACATAAAAATTTTAGACCTACGAAAAATCTGAAAATATTAAAAAAATTGTTTAACATAGGATCACCTAGTATAAATTATGCAAAAAAAAAATATTTGTGCTTGACAAAATGATTGATATGTAATATAATTTTTACCGAGAAACGGAAAGTAGATGTATTTATCTCACCTGATTAGATATAGCTAATAGGTAAACAGCCATATACATATAATATTTTATTATGATAATGTGTTGGGTTTGGTGAATACAGAAAGTTTCTGTATTCATTTTTTATGGAGGTGTTATTTATAACAAAGGAAAGGGAAAATCCAATTAATGAAGAGATAAGGGCAAAAGAGATGATGGTTATTGGGCCGAATAGAGAACAGTTAGGGGTTAAATCTAAGGAAGATGCTTTAACTTTAGCTAAATATGCTGGTTTTGATTTAGTGCTTATGAGTGATAGTGGTGATATACCAGTATGTAAGATTATGGACTATAATAAATTTAAATATGAGAAAAAAAAGAAGGCAAAAGATGCTTTAAAAAAACAAAGAGAGACTATTGTTGAGATAAAAGAATTTAGATTATCAATAACAATTGATGTTCATGATTTTAATACTAGGGTAAAAAATGCTCGAAAGAACTTAGAAAAAGGTGCAAAAATTAAAGCAAGTATTAGATTTAAAGGTCGACAAATATCCCATCCAGAACTTGCCAAAGATGTGCTTCTTAGATTCAGTAATGAACTTTCTGATATTGCAGATATAGAAATTATGCCTAAATTAGAAGGCAGAAGTATGTATATGCAATTAACACCAAAAAAATAAAAGGAGATTTAGTTATGACAAAAGTTAAAAAAAATAAGATGAAAACTCATAAAGGTATGAAAAAAGTATTTAAAGTAAGAAAAAGTGGTAGTATTTCTATGTCTAAGCAAGGTGTTTTACATAATACTGGTAAAAGAACTGCTAAAACTAATAGACAAAAGAGAAATGGTAATGAATTACATAAATCAGACTACAAAAGAATTAAAGATTTAATATAGGAGGACGAAAATGACAAGAGTTAAAGGTGGAACAATAGCACGTGCTAGAAGAAAAAAAGTATTAAAAGAAGCTAAAGGTTATTTTGGAAGTAAACATAGATTATATAAGACAGCTCATGAGCAATTAATGCATTCTGGACAATATGCATTTAGAGACAGAAGACAAAATAAGAGAAACTTTAGAAAATTATGGATTACAAGAATTAATGCTGCATGTAGAGAAAATGAAATTAGTTATTCTAAGTTTATTAATGGTTTAAATAAAGCAGGAGTTACTATTAATAGAAAGATGTTATCAGAGATTGCAATTGATAATAAAGAAGCGTTTAGTGATTTAGTAGTTATTGCAAAAGATGCTTTAGCTGGTAAGGCTTATACTCCAAAAGAAGTATCTTTGGTAAAGGAAGAAAAAGTAGTAGAAAAAAAGCCTGCTGCTAAAAAAAGTACTTCTACTGTAAAAAAGACTACTACTGCAAAAAGTGAAACAGTTAAAAGTAATACTACAAAGAAGACAACAGTAAAAGCTAAAACAAAAACTGAAGAAAAGTAATATATGTTAACGGAAGATAGTGTTTTATCTTCTTTTTTTATGATAAAAAATTTAAAAAATAGTGTTTTTAAATAGACATATAACTATAAATTTGTTATAATTAAGTTAATGATAAGATAGTCGACGGAGGCATATTATGTTTAAAAATAAAAGAATTATTATATATAGTATTATTTTAATTATGTTAATTGCAATTATTGGAGGAACATTCTCGTTTTATACTTGGAATTCTTTAGAATCCCAAAAAACAGAAATAAGTTTTTCAGCAACCGGTGGTTTTTCATGTTCAGCAAGAGGTGTTAGTACAATTGACAGTACTGGGGTTTCATTAATCCCAACAGATTGTACTAATCCTGAAAATAAAGATCATGTTATAATGAAAGAAATTACTACTACTGTATCTAATTCTACAGGTAGTAATGCTTATATGAATATGTGGTTGGAAGTAAAAAAATTAGGAAATTATTTATCTGACTCAGAAAATTTTAAGTATGCCTTAACAACCTCTTCCGAGAGTTGTGCAAGTGGCTTAGTATCTACTGGTAATTTTAATCAGTTAGCCGAAGGAGAACGTGTTTTACTTCTTGAAGAAAACAAATATTCTTCTTCTAAAGAAGAAACATACTATTTATGGATATGGTTAGACAGTGAGGAGACAGAAATTCCTCCAATGGATGAAGATTCTAGGTCATTTGAACTTTCATTAAATGGCGAATGTAGTGATAAAGAAGTAATAGAAAATTTTGTTATTACTGATAAGAATACTAATTATCAATCAATAAGTGTCACAGCTACAAATACGATTAGAAATATAAATGCTTATGCTGTTATTCCAGAGACTATTGAAGGAGTATCATATGATATTAGTAATCCAAATTTATCAGGATTAAATTATAAAGATGATATTAATAATATTATGTTATTAAGTAATGAGCCAACTGAAGATGATTGGATTGAAATAACTGATGAAATAGGTAAAACATATACTTTAAAATATGAAGTATCTGAGCCTGGTGTTTATTATGTATGGTTTAGAGATACTTCAGGAAATACTGTTAGTGATAGTGTCGAAGTAAGTAATTTCGATACAACTAAACCAAGTTGTATTTGGAGTGCTCCAAGTAAAAGTGTTTTACAAGCAAATGAGGAAGCTGCAATAACATTAACATGTACTGATAATGAATCAGGAATTGATAATAGTGTTAAATTAAATGTTAATGATATTAATTTATCAACTAATTCAATTGAAGTAAAAAGTATAACTGAAGAACAAATAACAAATGGATATAAATATGTAGTAACAATAAAACAAAGAAGAGATAACGGAAGTGTTACCTTAACTATTCCCAATAATAAAATTAAAGATATTGCCGGAAATGGTAACGATGAAGTAACATCTTCTGAAATAGAAATGTCTAGATCTTACAATATTAGCTATAAAGACGTAGGTAATTTAGAATTTAGTGGAGTACATGAAGAAGGATATCCAGTTTCTTATAGTTCAGGATTAGTAACAATATTAGATATGCCTATCAAAAAAGGATATAGTTTTTCAGGATATTATTTAGATAACGCTGGTGAAGGCGATGTAATAACAAGTATTAGTGAAACGCAAACAGGAGATATTATCTTATATGCAAAATTTATAGATAATATAGCGCCATATGGAGTAGCTAATTTATCACTTAATGATGGAGTATTTACATTATCATTATCAAATTATGGAGATGAAGGATCTGGATTAGTAAACACCTACGGATATGCAATATCTACATCAAGTACATGTAGTGGGGTAAGTTATATTGAATCTAATGAATTATCTATGGAATTTAATGATACGTATGAATCAGACACAAAATATTATGGATGTATAAAACTAACTGATAATGCGGGTAATGTTGGATATATAGTGTCAGGAGGAATAGAATATAAATCAAATGAAATAGAAGAAATATATACTACTTCTGGTACTTATACATATGTAATTCCTCAAACAGGGATTTATAAATTAGAAGCATGGGGTGCGCAAGGTGGGACTTATAGTAATTATTTAGGGGGATATGGAGGATATTCAGCAGGTAATATCTTTTTAACGAAAGATGATACACTATATATTAATGTTGGTGGGATTGGCGGTTCAAACAACACAGTGACAAATGTTGGAGGTTATAATGGTGGTGGTTATTCAGGAAATAATTCTGGTGCAAAGTCTTATGGTGGCGGAGGTGCCACTCATATTGCTATATCCTCAGGATTGCTATATACATTTTCTTCAAAAATAGATGAAGTCTTGATTGTAGCTGGAGGCGGCGGAGGTGCCACCTCAGGTAGTACAACTCAAGCAGGCCATGGAGGAGGTCATATAGGAAATAAGGGAACGTCATCTAATTCTGCTTATAACAATAGTACATATTTGCCTGGTGGTGGTACACAAAATGGACCTGGGTATGCATATGAAGGAACAACTAGGCAAGGAACGTTTGGACGTGGAATATTGTCTAATACAAGAGGCTGGGGCGGTGGAGGTGGCGGTGGATACTATGGCGGATCCAATGGTCACGGAACAACAGGAGCTGGCGGTTCAGGATACATTGGCAATTCTTTATTAACAGATAAGTATATGTACTGTTACAATTGCACGACGTCTGATGAAGAAAGTACCAAAACATATACAACTACTAATGTATCAGAGGAACCAATATCTAACTATGCAAAGAAGGGTAATGGAGCAGCAAGAATAACGTATGCTTCTAGTATAGATGGCAGCACAATTACTATTAATTACAATAACAATAACGGAAGTGGTTGTTATAGTAAATCAGTTACTACTGGAG
>CALVON010000037.1 GCA_944350315.1 uncultured Bacilli bacterium
AAATTGACAAACAATATATTATATAAGCGTATCTACAATACATATCATAAATACAATATATCAAAATTAAAATGTATTGTCAATACGCATTTAAAAATAATAAAAAATTATTTTGATATAATGCAAATAGAGGTGTAGCTTATGGAAATCAAAGCCAACAATTATGAACCAAATGATATTTTAAAATTTATGCGTCAAGCTACAGACTTAACTCAAAAAGATTTTGCTAAAAGTATTAATAAATCCAAAGATTGGTGTCAATCTAACGAACTAGGTAGATCCAATTATTTATTCAAAGACTTACTAGAATTAGCCAAAAAGCATGATTTTGAAATAATAATTAAAAGAATAAAATAAAAAAATTCCCTATAATCACCAATTTTATTATATAATTAAGTAGGGAGATATTATGAAAGTAGCAATATTTACGGAAACATATGAACCATACATATCTGGTGTAACTACTAGTATTAAAATGTTAAAAGAAGGATTAGAAGCTATGGGTCATAAAGTATACATTGTAACAGTTAATTTAAAAAATTATCGCTTTTACTATGATAAAAAAAACAAAATCATTTATATACCGGGAATTAAAACTAAAATATATGATGCTAGACTATCAGGTATTTATTCTAAAAAAGCTTTTAAAATTATTAAAACATGGAATTTAGATATCATTCATAGTCAAACTGAATTTGGCATAGGTATGTTTTCTAGAATTGTAAGCAAAAAATTAAACATTCCGGTTGTTCATACTTACCATACTTTATATGAAGATTATGTTTATTATGTAACCCATAATCACTTTAATAATTTAGGTAAAAAGATTGTAAAAAAATTTACAAAATATTTTTGTGAAAAAAAATGTGATGGTCTAATTGTTCCAACTAATAAAATAAAAGAATTATTTATTAATAAATATCACATCAAAAAAGAAATAAATGTTATTCCAACCGGCATTGATACAAAAAAATTTAAACCTACTAACAAAATAAATAAAGAAATGAAAGAATTAAAGAAAAAATATAACTTAAAAGATAGTGATTTTATTATTGGATCAGTAGGTCGTATTGCTATTGAAAAAAGTTTTGATGAATTAATTAAATACACCAAAATATTAATTAATAAAAATAATAAAATCAAACTAATTATTGTTGGCGATGGTCCGGAAATAGATAATCTAAAAAAGCTATGTAAAGATTTAAAAATAGATAAGAATGTCTTTTTTACTGGTAAAGTAAAATATGATTTAATACCTGCTTATTATAATTTATTTAATATTTTAGTATCATTTTCTAAAACCGAAACCCAAGGACTTACTATCATTGAAGCTCTAGCAGCATCTACACCTGCGCTATGTATTAATGATGATAGCTTCAAAAAAATGATTACTCATGAATATAATGGTTATTTATTTCAAGATGGTAAAGAATATATTAATTTAGTCAAATATTTAATAAGCAATAAAAAAATATATAACAAATTAACCCATAATGCTCTATTAAGTGTTGAAGAATATTCTAAAGAAACTTTTGCTAAAAAAGTATTAGAAGTATATCAAAAAGCAATTGAAAGAAAAAAAGACTTGTAATAATGAAACTACCAGAAATATAGTTATCATATTAAAGTCTTTTTTAATCATTATCCTTTAATAGCCAATCTAATACATTTATCTTTTTAATTCCATCAAAATCAGCATCCAAATCATCATCTAATGTTAATATATATTTTGGATAATTATCGTCTATTCTTTTTAAAGGCATTAACTCTCTATCTAGAATGCCATTTGCTTTATCATTTTCCCCTCTAATAGTTAATGCTACCTGATAATAAACCGTATTTTCAGGCTTTTTAGCAACAAAATCGACTTCTAAATCATCATACTTTCCAATATATACGTTGTAACCTCGCCTTAATAATTCTAAATACACAACATTTTCCAAAATATGTCCCATATCTCTACCAGAACTTTGTCCTAACATATAATATCTTAACCCAATATCAATAACATAATAGTTTTCTTGAGTTTTTAAAAATTCTTTACCTTTTATATCACAACGACCAGCTTTAAATACTAAATAACTATCCATAAGTGCATCAACACAATTAGCAATAGTATTATAAGACTTTTTCCCTTCAATTCCTTCAATATTATCAGTTATACTTTTTATACTAGTTCTATTACCTATATTATCATATAAATATTTAGTAACTCTCTCCAAAATATTTCTATCTGTTATATTTTTTCTTTGCATCACATCCCTAAATAAAACTGTATTATATATTCCATCTAAAAACATTGTAATATTTAAAGGGTTAATCTTATATAATTCTATTGCCTGTGGAAAAGAACTATATCTTAAATAATCTCTAAATTTTCTAGATATATCTGTTTTATCTGCAAAAGCAGAAACATACTCTTTAAAAGATAAAGGTAACATTTTTATTTCAACATATCTACCAGTAAGTAATGTTGCTAGTTCAGAGGATAATAAATATGCATTTGAACCAGTTATATATAAATCAACATCTTTATTTATAAATAAACTATCAACTGTTTTTTCAAATTCACTTACATTTTGAACTTCATCTAAAAAAACATAAGTTTTTTCCCCTATAACCAATTTATCTTTTATATATTTATGCAATTTCTTTCTATCTAATAACTCTTCATAATCAGCATTCTCAAAGTTAATAGATATTATTTGCTCTTCTTTTATTCCATTATTTCGCAAATAATCTTGATAAATTTCTAGTAACGTAGATTTTCCACATCTTCGTATTCCTGTAATAACTTTTATTATTTGCTGATCCTTAAAACTTTTCAATATTGACAAGTATTTATCCCTATTTATTCTATCCATAAAATCTTCTCCTAACATTTATAATTATACCTTATATTAACATTATAGTCAAGTTTTTTCAAATAAATGAAAAAACTATGAACTTTTCAGAACTTTTTTCAAAAAAATAAAATATTACAAAAAAATAAGCTCAAAACCGCTTATTTTTTCTTTTTATCATCTTTCTTATCAGGTTTAGGTAGAGCTTGCTTTCTAGATAAATTAAGTCTTCCTCGTGCATCATAACCTAAAGCTTTAACAAGTATCTTATCACCAACATTAACAATATCTTTTGGCTTATCTACCCGTTTATGGTCTAACTCAGATACATGTACTAACCCTTCACATCCAGGCCACAATTCTACAAAGCAACCAAAATCTTCAACTTTGACTACTTTACCAGTATAAACTATTCCTTCTTCTACTTCTCTTGCCACATCTTCAATCATTTTTCTTGTTTTAGCAATAATAGCTGCATCTGTGTGATATATAATTACTCTTCCATCATCTTCCAAGTCAACTTTAACTGCATCTTTATCATTGACACTATTAACATTACTAGCTTCCAAAATAATTTTCGTAATCATATCTCCACCGCGACCAATAACATCTTTAATCTTTTCTGGATTAATTTTAAATGTATCAATCTTAGGTGCGTATTTTGATAAAC
This sequence comes from uncultured Bacilli bacterium, assembly GCA_944350315.1. GTDB lineage: Bacteria > Bacillota_I > Bacilli_A > RF39 > UBA660 > RUG705. The sequence continues at coordinate 3,514 of CALVON010000037.1, forward strand.
TCTTACGAGGTTCTGGAATACATTCTGCCATAACATCAAGTATTTGCATTCTTGCTTTTTT